>MHIS01000013.1:74966-78425 GCA_001817635.1 Candidatus Colwellbacteria bacterium GWA2_46_10 | reverse complement strand
ATACGTCTCCTTGTTACTGGCCTCCTGTCTGCCCTAGGCTTAACCATTGGTGGCCCAAAATAAAAGATCATAAACATACTTCTGGTTTTAAAGCCTGTTTTTAACAACCAGTCTTCGTTCCAGACTGGCTAGTCGCCGTTCCAGTTTCTTTATCAAACTGGTCAACTCGGTTAGTTGTCTCAGAACCTGAATCTGAGTGTGTTTTTCAGAGATTTGTTCCAATTTATGCCAGTCTGTCTGTTTTCGGAAATGACTGCTTTTACTGTTATTTTTAGTCGATTTCCTAGATTTCTTGCCTGATTTTCTATCAAATTGCCCCTTAATGTCCGAAAGGGACTTTAGCCCCAGGCTTTTCAAGGCGGCGTTGGTCAAAAGGAAATTTCCTGTTTTGGGGAAGAGGTCTCGATTTCTTAAAATATACCTGCGGAGACGGAAGCGGGTGAAAGCGTCAAGATCCTTGAAGGCGTTCTCGCAATCAGCGAACTTGTAATAATGGCCGAAACCCAGGATTTTGTTGTTGAAAGCCTTTATTATCGCCCCTTCCGGTTTTTTCCTCGTGAGGCTGGTTAACTTAGTGATTTTTCTCTTGAATTCCTCAACCTTGTCTTCGGCTATGGTGAAGTGGCCGGCATAGAAATCGAATCCGATGAAGTTCACCCGGTCGCGGTGGAACCTTCCCGAAGTCAGCTTCTTTTCGTTTATCTCCAGATGCAGTTCTTGAAGTTTTGGCAGGATTACGTTCCTTAACAGATTCTCAGGCTCTTTTTTCTGTTTGCAGAAGATCAGGTAGTCGTCCGTTTGCCGTAGGAAGGGATTCTTTATTTCCCAATCAAGGTCCAAAAAGAAAATACCTGCTAAGGCGAAAGAAAGCCGTGAACCGATCGGAATTCCTTTACCGTAGGGAGTTTTAGATAAGAATTCGGGGATTTCACCTTTGAGGTATCTTTTGAATCTTCTAGAAATTGGTTTGCCGGTGATCTTTTGGTAGATTTCCGGCAGTTTCTCTAGTAGGACCGTATGCTCTATGGAGGGGTAGTAGAGTCGGATATCAAAACGGAGAAAGTAAGGATATCGCTTCGATTCCTTCTTGATCCACCGCAATCTGTTGTGGGGGATTGATTGGGTTAGATAATGTCGGGGGATTTTTCTCTTTATGCCCGGTTTGAATTTTCTAAGCAAGAAGTTTGCCATGCCCCTTTCTCCTAAAGCCTCTTTTGCCTTGAAATAGGGGAGTTGGTCTGGATTTTTAGACATACTCTAAAAGAAGATGAAAACTACATTTAACACAAGAGCCGTATTGCCGTAGGGTGATTTGGATGAGAACCCTAGAATTTCATTTTCTAGATGTTTTTGAATCTTCTGCAGTTTAGTAAATGTGTTAAGATTTCTTCATGATTACGTACGCTTTTATTGATGCCTCAAATCTCTTCTACGGTGGCGAGAAAAGCCTCGGTTGGAAAATCGACTATAGTAAGCTTCTCCAATATTTGAAGAATAAATATGGAGTAAGCGAGGCATTCTATTTCGGAGGCGTTGAGATACACGACTATGAATATAAGTACTTAGCTAACGAAACTGTTCCCATTGATGAAGTTGAGGAACACCTTGCTAACTTGCTCCGACAGGAGAAGGGTCTAAGCGAGGGGCAAACACTCCTTATTAACAGACACCTTGCGCGTATTCGTTTTTACAAGAAACTTGATAGTTTTGGATACAAGCTGTTCCTGAAACCCGTAAAACTATACGAGCAAGAGGACGGCTCAACTAAAAGGAAAGCAAACGCAGATGTTGATATGACGTTCCACCTAATGAAGGAAAAAGACAACTTTGATCGCGTAGTCGTATTATCGGGGGATGGGGATTTCCTGCCCGTTCTTAAATATCTCAAAGAAAATAGCAAAGAAGTGACCATACTTGGCAGGGGTCCGAGAACAGCAAAAGAAATCAGGCAATTTGCAGGCAGTAGTTTCAGGGATTTTGAATACTTGCGAGAAATCTTGAAAATGAAAGAGAAGTAGCGGAAAAAACGAAAGGCACCCATATAGGATGCCTTCCACGTCTAGTATTTACATTGTAGTTGTCTGCATTTATTTGTCAAGGGCCCCATATGGGAAAACGGATAGAGCCTCTCCAACAGAATTTTATGATTAGTAGGGGATAGTAAAGCCGGATGTCAAAACGGAGAAAGTAGGGATATCGCTTCGATTCTTCCTTGATCCACCGCAATCTCTTATGAGGAATCGGCTGGGTTAGATAATGTTGGGGAATCTTTTCCTTTATGCTCGGTCTGAATTTTCTAAGCAAGAAGTTTGCTACGGTTTTTCCCGCCAACTTCTGTTTTGCTTTAAAATAAGGGAGCCGACTTATGTTCTTGGGCATAATGTTAAGGATAATTTGTCCCTATTAAATTAAGGCGAAAATTACATTAACTATACTGTACCGTTACGACATAATTAGCATTGGACGAAACTTTGATTGGGCGCTATATTACTAGGCAAGTATATTCAAACAGTCCTAGAATAAAGGCATTTTATGGGAAAAGACTACGAAGTCGTCCGCAGAGAAGCCCAAGAACTTTACGCAAGTTTTGGCAAAGTAAATTGTCCTGCTTTTGGCAATGAACCAGTATATTTTACCTCCGAGGGCTTCAACCACCTTGTCTATAAAACGCCTAAAAAGCCAAGGGATCAACGTGTGCAGATAATGAAGTTTGAGTTACTAAACAAAGCGAAGCTTATTGTTGAAACCTCAACTACATTTCAAGAATATGAGGAGGAGTTTAAATATGTAAACTTAAAAAAACACGGACGGCATATTCGGGAAAACGCCCTTGTTCGCTCATGGGGTCTAATAGCAATAGTGAAAAAGTTTCGCATCAAAGTTGTTATAAGACAGGTTGGTAACGGGAAAAAGGAGTTTTACAGCGTAATCCCAGCATGGTTTACAAAGCAATACAGGAATATAAAAATTATTGAAACGGCTGTTGGAGGAGGGCTTCTTAGTGAGGATGATGAAGAAACACTAAAAAACGCCACATAAGTGACGTTATTTAGTGTGCCTGTCTCCAGCTCAAGAATTGGCCAGATAGGGCTGACGCCCCGCAAGCACACATATACTATATAATAGCTCGAAGCTAAAAGGTCAAGTTGGTGTACTCGTCCAGCACATTTGAGACTCTTTTGCGGGTAATTTGTTCACAATATACCTCAAAGGAGAGATAAGGCCAATCGACCAGTGCGGCCTTCTGGTGTTGTACCACAATAACCAGTCCATGAGCTGGCGGTTGAACTCATCAAGATCATGGGCGAGTAACTGCCTGTTCCTGGAGATGAAGGCCTCGGACAAGGTGCGATTGAAGCGTTCAATCTCGGCATTCATCTTGGGCGATCTGGGATAGGTGTGGAAATGAGTAATATTCTCTGATTTGAGATATATCTCAAAATGATCCTGGAACTCCGA
>MHIS01000013.1:73935-74860 GCA_001817635.1 Candidatus Colwellbacteria bacterium GWA2_46_10 | reverse complement strand
TGGGTTTTCTCTCGATCATTCTTCCTGTTTTGCCTGATAGGGAGTATCTGACGGGGTTTTGCAGCTTCCCCTGCTTCTTCATATCAGCGAGCATCCGGCCGACTGTTGAAGGCGAGTAGTCTCCAAGGCTGTCTTCTTTGAGGAGCACGGCCAGCTTCTCTTTGCCGATTTTCTCGTATGAACGTTCTTTGATGATGAGATCTGCGACTGGCTGTGGGATAACCCTCTGTCTTTTGCTCCTGGGAGCAGTGCTTTGGGGGCGAAGCGTCTCTAGACGTCCCTCACCCTTGCGGAGCGCCGCTTGCCACCGAAAGAGCGTGGGGCGAGACACTCCAAATGCTTCTTTAGTTGCCGCAGTCCCGTGCTTCTTCCAGAAGGTGAGGATGCGGGCGTGCTCTTCCGCTTTGGGGGTAATCATATCCCTGAAGCGTAGCGCATCATCGTATGAGCTCACAAACCCCCTGGTGTTTGTCAGTTTGTTATGTATTTGCATGACTTTTCGGCCTGCCGAAAAGTCTCATATGTATCTGAACTTATGCACATAGACATTTTATGATTCTTCTCTATTTTATGCCTACCCTGAATTTTCTAAGCAAGAAGTTTGCGCAATCATTTCTTCTAAAGTCCGTTCTGCTTTAAAATAGGGGAGTTGATCCGGATTCTTGGACATACCCTAAAAGAAGATGAAAATTGCATTCAATGCAAGAATTGCGATTATCGTCATAAAAAGGAACGCCACGAAGCGTGACGTTCCCGAATGATGCTGTCATCATATTGCACTTGATTGGAGGAGTCAAACCCCGTAGGCATACACTTGGACCATTAGTAGATTAAGCTTTTTAGATACTTTCGACTCTTGATGGTTTGGTGGTCAGTAAAAAAACGAAAGGCACCCATATAGGATGCCTTCCACGTCTAGTGCTTA
>MHIS01000013.1:68940-73919 GCA_001817635.1 Candidatus Colwellbacteria bacterium GWA2_46_10 | reverse complement strand
TCAAGAATGGATCGGGTGTGTTTATAGATGGCTCTAATATGTTTTGGGGACAGAAAGACGCGGGTTGGTTTTTGGATTACGACAAGTTAAAAAAGTATCTCCAAAAGGCCCATTCCCCATCCTTTCTTAATTTTTACGGTTGCGTAGACATTAATCCCGGCAATCGTAGCTACTCCGAGAAAGCGCAACGTCAACTTGCGTTTTCAAGAAGCTGGAGGGTATGGGGTATAACGTGACGACAAAACCGCTCAAATACATGACGAGTGGGACAAAGTGCGACATGGATGTGGATTTGGTTGTAAGCGTATACGAGTACATAGATAGTCTGGATACTATAGTCCTTTTTAGCGGTGACTCTGATTACCTGAGTGCCATAACTAAATTTCATAGTCTTGGAAAACAAGTGATTATATATTCCTTTGCGGAGTACCTAGCGTGGGAACTAAAAGCCTTTGCGATAAAAAATCCTAGATGTAGATACGTCGAGCTAGACCCTCTCAGGAGTGAGTTGGAGTTGCCAAAATCCCCCTAGAAAAGCACATGTTGACAGCGCTTAACAGCTTGTTTAGTATTAAGGTACAAGATTTTACCCGCCCCTACAGGGGCGGGGTTTGTTTTATATACCGGATTCAAGAGTAGCGGAATTTGCAACAACCATTTCTCCTAAAGTCCGTTCTGCTTTAAAATAGGGGAGTTGGTTTGAGTTTTTAGATATGTTCTGGAAGAGAATGAAAACTGCATTGACTACTAAGACATCAATTATTATATTGCCTTGTTTTATTCTAATCGGCCTTGCTGTTTTCGTAGTAGTGCTTGGGGGGAATAAGGATGTTATCGGAAACCAAGATTGTGTTACTGGTGTTGAAGAAAGGATCGTTCGGGGCAGTTCCTTAACCGGTTTAGTTGAAGACGGTGAAACCGTCCAGATATATTTTGGCTATTACAAATGCAACGAGGTTCAAAGAGAAGACATAGTTATCTACAACTATGCTGGTGACACTAACCCCATCATCAAAGTCGTAAAAGGGATTGCCGGGGACAAGTTCGATCTAGAAGAAACCGCCGGAGACGGTTGGCATATATTAATAAACGGAGGAGTCCTCAAGAACTCCGAGGGTCAGCCCTACCTTATAGACGGAAAGGGATTTAAGATGCTTTCCCTATATAGCAAAGACTACGATCACGTGATACCAGACAATGCGTATCTAATTATGGGAAATCAGGTAAACGGCAGTACGGACTCCACGCGTTTTGGGTTGGTCCACAAAGACGACTTTCTTGGCATGGTGTTGCTTAGAAAGTGATATTAGTCTCGGTAGACGGGATTCTCCTACGCGCGCCTTCAGCCGCGCCCTCGCTTTGAAAACCGCTGCTGTTCAGAATTGCTTTAGGGGGCTGACGCAATTCAGCTGTTAAGCTGTCATGCGAATATATGCGATGGAAGTAATAAATACTCTTACTTACATCGCATATTATTGGGTAGCGATGGCCTAACAGGTTCTCCGACCGAACTGATAGTTATCCATTTACTATCCGCAACTGTACCTTCGCCGCATAATTACCGTATACTTGGGAAATGAGTTTCTCAGATTTTGACGAGTGGAATAGGCAAAAAAAGCTATTGGACGTTAGGCAGAATGCACCACACTGTAAAAGGGGTGAGGTTTGGCTCTGCAATATTGGTAGAAACGTAGGCTATGAAATGGGCGGAAGCGTAGAAAACGTTTTTACTAGACTAGTATTGGTAATTAAAGTTATGAGCGAAAATACTTTCTGGGGCCTACCAATCACATCTGCAAATAAAGATGGTCGAAAAGATAATCATCCCCTTTATTACGAGATAGAAGGCACGCCAGAAATTCTTGGGTTTGTGGCTCTGTCACAGTTCAGACTGTTTGATACCAAGAGACTAATTAGGTTGAAGGTTAGGTTAGACAAAAAGATAGTAGACAATGCTATCAAAAGACTGAAAGAATTGCTGTAGACGTCGAAACCCCGCCAATTGGCGGGGTTTCTCGGGGCCTCTCTAAGAGGCACAATCTGCTATCACCTTAGACTCGTACTGACCAGAAGTCAAGTTCGGTTATCCCCACTATTTCTATCTATCCTGGGGGCTACCCGTCGAGTTCTTGATAGTATTAAACATTTCCTTTAGTTACCCAGCAGCCTTGTCCTTAGTGTTGCCTCCTCGGAAATAAGCCGTGATTAGCTAGAGATGAACAAGTCAAACTTTTTGGCTACTTTGAAGGCGGTACGGTTGCCAGCTGGAATCACCCTACATTTGCCAGGACGAAAACTTTAATGTCTTCTACGCCAGCTTGGCTAAGAACTTTAGCGGCCTCACTAATTGTGGCCCCCGAAGTGTAAACATCATCAGCTAAGATAATTCTTTTATTCTTGACGGCAGTTGCGTCACCAAGCGCAAAACAGTCCCTTACGTTGTTCAATCTCTCCTTTGTGTTTCTGATGGAAGACTGCTCTTTCGTCCTCCTTACCCTCCTGAGGGTGGATACTACGGGAAGATTCAAAATCTTACCAAGAATCTTCGCTATCAACTCCGCTTGGTTGAAACCCCGTTGGCGTTTTCTTTGGGGGTGAAGAGGTATGTAGGTAATGAGGTCGTAATGATCATGGGGCATATATCCTTCTTCCATGTATTTAACAATAAGGGCCTCTATTTGCGGCAGGGTATGGGTGAAATGTTTGAATTTCAAACCGTGGATCAGCGCTTGCAAAGGAGCGTTTCTATAGAGACCGATAGCTATTAATCCTGGTTGGCTTCTGACTAGTTCTATCTCCCCGAAGCATTGACTACAAAGCGCCTGTCCTTGTTGCTCCTTTTCCAGGTAGCTTTTGCAATTGAGACAGATTGCCGGGAAAAGGATTTGTAAGATATATTGCCGTACCTTGTCAGTAATACCCATAGTTCCTATGCTACAATTTCTATTAGTATAAACGAATGACGAACTTCTTTAGCCGTTTTTCAGGTAGAAACAGTTGTCTGGGTGTGGATATAGGCACGGCTTCCATCAAGCTAGTTGAACTGGGTTCAGCGGGCGGTAAAGTGGAGCTTAAAAACTACGGCTCCCTGGAAGTTAAGGGACACCTGGACAGGATAAACGACGCTATTCAGACTAGCTCCCTAGAGGCGATGGACAAAGACACAGCCGAGCTTTTAAAAACCCTAATAGAGAGCGTCAAGCCGGGGACTAGAGATACGATTGCATCCTTGCCTGTTTTTTCGGCCTTTACCTCTCTCGTGGAGCTTCCTGATATGCAAAATAGCGAGACCGCTCAAGCCATGGAGTACCAAGCCAAGTCGTTGGTCCCGATGCCCATAGAGAAAGTACATCTGGACTGGTTTAGAGTAGGGAGGGGACAGGATGCATCCGGAGTCAAACAACAAAGGGTTTTTCTGACAGCCGTTCCCAAAAGACAAGTAGATAAATATAAAAGCATTTTCTCCGAAGCTGGTTTGAACCTAAGGGCGCTTGAGTTGGAAACCGTGGCCTCTGCGAGAGTGTTGACCGGAGGAGATGGCGCGCTGACTTTGATAGTTGATATAGGAGCGAGGTCAACCGCTATATCCATTGCCCAAAATGGATTGCTTTTACACTCCGCCCAAGCGGATTTTGCCGGGAGTTCCCTGACGCAGGCAATATCCAGAGGGTTGGGGATCAATATTCAAAGAGCGGAGGAGTTAAAAAAACAAAAAGGATTGTTGGGAAAAGGGGGAGAATACGAAGTATCCACTTTAATGCTGCCATATCTGGATGTTATACTTAGCGAAGCCAAGCGTGTGAAAGAAAGTTACGAAAATGCCCATTCTATAAAGGTGGGGCGCGCGGTACTCGCTGGCGGAGGAGCGAACTTGCTTGGTCTTGAGGAACGTGCCTCCGATGCCCTTGCGATACCGGCGGTCAAAGCGGAGCCCTTTGAGGGCGCAGTTGCGTGTCCGAAAATGTTCTCTCCGGTTGTGAAAGAGCTTGGGGCACCGTTTGCAGTAGCGTTGGGTTTGGGAATAAGAGATTTGAATAAACAATAAAAATGGCTCCTCAAGGACTTCAATACGCACAAAATGTAAAAGAGCAGTTTTCCGGCTCCAGCAAGGGAGTTGGCTGGCCCAAAAAGTTCTTCACCTTTAGCTCAGCTCTTTTTGTGTTCGTTTTTGTCGTGTATCTGGGATTAGCTTTCGGATATGAGGCATTTTTACGTAGTTCCATTGAAAAGGTTAAAGGAGAGCTCGGGAATTTGAGCGCCCAGATTACCGATCAGCAAAAAGAAGATCTCACCACCTTGTATTCCCAGGTAACAAATATTCGGGACCTTTTAGGGGGTCATACCCTGACGTCCCAAATCTTCGCACTCTTTGAAGTCATTACGAGCCAGAAAGTTAAATACACCGACTTTAGTTTGTCCGCTCCGGATAGGGAAGTCTCGATTGAGGGGTTTGCCGCTACGTATGAAGACCTTGTATCGCAGTTGGTGCTCTTTGAGGAAAGCCCCCAAATTGAAAGATTCACTCTGGAAGAATCAGAGATCCAAAATGGGATAGTGAGATTCAAGGCGAAGGTAATTTTGGTCGAGAGTATTTTGCAACCAGAAGCACTATGAGACCGGCAGCCCAAAGGTTAATAGGAATCCTCTTGAGCTTGACGCTCGTCATTGCATCTCTTTTTGTGTACTCTTCGCTTTTAATACCTAAGTACAAAGATATTCAAAACTTAAGGGGTGAAAGAAGCGCCTTGAATGGATTGTTAGCTGAAGAGCAGGAGGCGGTTCAGGCGGTGGAAAGGTTAATTAGGCAATATAGCAGCATTGCGGATCTAAGGGACAGCTTGGCTGTTACTTTGCCTGGAGAAGAAGGAACGGCGTCGATAGTCAACCAGTTCCAGGGCATAGCCTCAACTAACGGTATTTTGATGAATTCTCTTTCTATAAGACCGCTGACCATTCAACCCACGGGATTTGAGGGCATA
>MHIS01000013.1:64151-68930 GCA_001817635.1 Candidatus Colwellbacteria bacterium GWA2_46_10 | reverse complement strand
TTGGAGTGTTGAGGGTGAGCATGAATATCGTAGGGAGTTACGAATCCCTTAAAGAGTATTTGAAAGCCGTTGAAACCAACGTACGCATCATGGACGTGCAATCTATCCGAGTAGAGAACGCGGGGTTGAATACCGGGCCGTATGAGTATCAAATAGAAGTCGACACATATTATCAACTATAAACATGGCCTTTGCTTTTCAAGAAGAATCGAATAAAAGTCTCTTCAATATTATTGTGGCGATTTTGATAGTCGTTGCCGTAGGGGGCGGGGCGTATCTGCTCTTCTTCGCCAAGGCGCCTTTGATTGAAATGGTGGCTCCGCCGGAGGTGGGAAGCGTGACAGAGCTTTCTAAGGTGGATTTTAGCGCCAGCGACCTTTCTGGGAGCGCAGTCTTTTCATCTCTTAAGCGCAACGTGTCGGAGGCCGAGGCGGGCCCCGCGGGCAGGGTTAATCCCTTCTCGCCGTTTTAGTTCTGGTAAGCGCGCATGGACGGAAACACTCTGATCAATAGCCTGGTAGCCAAGTCTTTGATGTCCGTACAGGATGGAGCAAAGCTGCTTGCTGAATCTGCTTCGCTCGGGAAGTCAGTGGAAGACATGGTTTTGGACAGACGCTTGGTAGACGAGCTTAGCTTTACCAAGATCAAGGCGGAAATAGTGGGTGTTCCATACATCGGGGTAGATTTGAAGACCGTTACCCCGGATGTATTGAAAATGATTCCTGAAAGTACCGCCAAAACGTACCGGGCGGTACCTTTGAAACTGGATGGAGGGATGTTGGTGGTGGGGATGGAAAATCCTCAAGACCCCAAGGCGCAGGATGCTTTGCGCTTTATCGCCCAACAAAGCCAAGTGAGTTTAGGGGTATATCTGGTATCCAGATCGGATATAGAGGCGGTTTTGCGCAAGTACACCCCCTATGAATCTGAAGTAAGCAAAGCTATCCAATCTCTCTCTGACGAGGAAGCCGCCACCGCGGGAGAGATCAAGAGAGCCTCCATTGATTCAGGGATAGAGGTGGTAGAAGAGGCTCCTATTATAAAAATTGTTTCTTCCACGTTGCGTTCAGGCGTAGAGCAGGGGGCATCCGATATTCACATAGAACCCCAGAGGGATCGCATAAGAGTGCGCTTTAGAATCGACGGAGAGCTGAAAGAGGTTTCGAGTTTTCCGTTAAAGATCCACGATGCCGTTTTAGCGCGCATCAAGGTGCTCACTAATTTGAAGATCGATGAAACTCGTGTTCCGCAAGACGGACGTTTCCGAGATACCATATTTGGAAAAGATATAGACTTCCGCGTGTCAACATTCCCCACCCCCTCCGGAGAGAAGGTGGCCTTGAGAATTCTTGACCCGACCGTCGGTTTGAAAAGCATGGAAGACCTGGGTTTGGTGGGCACGAATGACAAACGTATCAGGCGTGCGATCGATCGTCCCTACGGCATGATCTTAGTGACCGGTCCGACGGGTTCGGGAAAGACCACTACTCTCTACGCTCTCCTCAAGATCCTTAATACCGGAAATTCCAACATCGTGAGCTTGGAAGATCCGGTTGAGTACTTTATAGACGGAGTGAACCAGTCACAGGTAAAGCCGGAGATCGGGTACACTTTTGCTTCTGGGTTAAGGCAGATCGTAAGGCAAGACCCGGACGTCATTATGGTCGGAGAAATTCGTGACAGCGAAACGGCGGAACTCGCGGTGCACGCAGCCCTGACCGGGCATATCGTGCTCTCCACGTTGCACACCAACAACGCCCCCGGGGCAATTCCCAGGTTAATAGATATGGGTGTGGATCCGTTTTTGATCCCGGCCGCCTTGAATATAGTGGTTGGACAAAGATTGGTGCGCAGGTTAAACCCGGAGGGGAAAGAGACCGTTGTTGCGCCGCCGGAGATAGAGCAAGTAATTGAGGCAGAATTTTCCAAACTCCCAGAAGATATGAAAGCGGCAGTTTTGAAGTATCAAAAGCCATATAAGATTTTTAGGCCGCCCAAGGACTCCAAAGATAAGGGGTTCAAGGGAAGGATAGCGCTCTTTGAGGTTCTTGAGATGACAAGAGAATTAGAGAACATTATTAACAATGACCCTTCGGAGGGAAAGATCGTCGATGAAGCGCGCAGACAAGGTTTGGTGACCATGCGTCAGGATGGGATTATAAAAGCCCTAGACGGCGTGGTGAGCATGGAAGATGTGATCAGAGAAACCTCGGAGAGTGAATAAACATAAAGGTAAATAGTGTTAGAATATTAGGAATGGATTACGGCCAGAAGTTGAAAGCCCTTATGTTGTCCGCCGCTAAGCAGGGTGTCTCCGATCTACACCTTGCCGTGGGAAGGCGTCCCACCTTGAGGGTAGATGGAAAGCTCGTGGATATGGCCCAGGAGCCGATTTTGACTCCCGAAGATACCCAAGGGTTGGTCATGGCCATGTTGGCCGACAAACAAAAGGAGCAATTTTTAGCCAAAGGAGATCTGGACTTTTCATATAACTTTGAAGATAAGGCTCGTTTTAGGGTGAACGTCTTTTTCCAGAAAGGTTTTATGGCCGCAGCTTTGCGCCTTATCCCCGCGGAGATCAAAACCATTGAAGATCTGGCATTGCCAAATATCTTGCATGAGTTTGCCAGACTCAATCAGGGGTTCTTCCTGGCAACTGGACCGGCGGGACAAGGCAAGTCAACTACCCTAGCTGCGCTGTTGGATGAGATTAACCACACCCGTATGGATCACATCATTACCGTAGAAGATCCAATTGAATACCTCTTTGTTCAAGATAGAGCCATTGTTTCTCAAAGAGAGGTGGGGGCTGATACGCCAACCTTCAAAGACGGTTTGAGATCGATCTTGCGTCAGGATCCGGATGTCATCATGGTGGGAGAGATGAGAGATACGGAATCAATTGCCACCGCGATGACGGCGGCGGAGACCGGGCACTTGGTTTTCTCGACACTACATACCAACTCGGCGGCTCAGACGATCGATCGTATCATCGATTCTTTCCCAGCAGCCCAACAGGGACAAGTTACCTCCCAACTAGCCGCCACGCTGGTGGGCATCATTTCTCAAAGGTTGGTGCCGAAGGTAGACGGGGGCAGGGTGCCCGCGGTTGAGATCATGTTCGTGAACTCCGCTGTCAGGAATCTCATTAGAGAAAAGAAGGCCTACCAGATTGATCTGGTTATTGAAACTAGTCTCCAGCAGGGCATGATTACCCTAAACCGATCCTTGGCAGAGCTTGTTAAAAAGAAAGAGGTGCGCATGGAGGACGCGGAATTGTATTCGCTCAATCCTTCTGAGTTGCGCATCTTGCTTGAGAAGATGTAGCTTATGAAGTTTAAGTATAAAGCGAGAACTAAAACGGGGGAGTTGCAGGTTGGCTTTGTGGATGGAGGCAACCGCAACATAGCAACGGGTACTTTGCAAAGCCACGGTCTTTTTGTGTTAAGCGTAGAGGAAGCCGAGGGGAAAAAGTGGTATGACCGCTTCGTTGGATATTTCGAGCAGGTAAAACCCAAAGACATGATGATCTTCAGCAGGCAGTTTGCGACCATGCTCGGAGCAAAAGTTCCTTTGAATGATTCTTTGAAAACTATTCAAGCTCAGACGAGCAACCCCACCTTGAGGGAAGTTGTGGGGGAGGTGTCGAGAGATGTAGATGGAGGTTTAGCTCTCTCTCAAGCTATGGAGCGTCACCCCCAAGCCTTTTCCGGATTTTATGTGAATATGATCCGTTCTGCCGAGGTTACGGGAAGGGTGGAAGAAGCTACGGGATATCTGGCCGATCACATAGAAAGACAAACCGTCTTGATCTCAAAGGTTAAAGGAGCGTTGATTTATCCGGTAGTGATGGTGGTGCTCTTCCTTATCGTCGGGGGCATTATCGCAACTGTGGTCTTGCCTCAGATCGGCCCCATTTTTGAGGAGGCGGATGTGGACGTTCCATTTTTCACTAAGATTCTGATCCAAGGCGGAGAGTTTCTTTCTTCCTGGTGGTGGATGGTTCTTTTGGGAGTCGCTTTTGTGGCTTTCGTAGTTTACGACTATTTCAAAACAGACGAAGGGAGGGTTGTTGTAGACGAACTGGTTTTGAGAACGCCTGGATTTTCAAAGCTACTCAAACAGTTGCACGTAGCGAGATTTGCCGAGTCCCTATCGGTACTGCTGCGGGGTGCGATCCCCATAGCCCAAGCGGTCGAGATCACCGGGCAGACCATAGGTTCACCCGCCTATGGAGATATTTTAAATACCGCCGCAGATGATATTCGCAAGGGAGAACTTCTCTCACAATCCTTAGCAAAACATCAGGAATTCTTTCCTCCCTTCGTGAGCCAGATGGCCGCGATCGGAGAGAAAACTGGGCGCTTGGAAGAGTTGATGGGGAGAGTGGGCGATTTCTACACAAGAGAGGTGGATACCATGGTGGGTAATTTGGTAGAGTTAGTACAGCCCGTGTTGATGGTTGTGATAGGCGTGCTGGTTGGAGGACTTTTTGCTTCCATCTTGGTTCCGATATACAACCTGGTGCAAAGTTTTTAATAAATGAAGTATATGCAAAAAAAATCTATCCAAGGATTCACCCTAATTGAAATGTTGATCGTGATAGCGGTCATTTCTATTTTGGCCGGTATCGTGCTTGTGGGTGTTACCGGTTTTCAGGAAACAGCCAGAGATACAAAAAGGATCGGGGATCTAAGGGGAGTGCAGAACAGTTTGGAGCTTTACTATACGCGTTGCGGATTTTACCCCCAAACCACTGGAGGAGGGGCTAATTGTAGC
>MHIS01000013.1:58315-64123 GCA_001817635.1 Candidatus Colwellbacteria bacterium GWA2_46_10 | reverse complement strand
AACTGGCTCAAGCCATGAAAAGCGTCGGTATTATCAGTGACGAGTCTAAGTTGCCGGTTGACCCAAAGGATGCCAACGATGAGTATGCCTATGAATCTCCAGACGGGTTTGTGTATGTTTTGAGGGCCACTTTAGAGAATCCAAGCAGTGCCTTGAATGAAGCCGGCGCAGAAATAGACGATCCCGGTGCGGGGTTTTCGCTAGATTGCGATGATACAAATAACTACTACTGTATAGGTAGTAGCTAAATTTGAGTTTATGCCGGAGATAACAGTAAATATATTGCTTCTGGTTTTCGGGGCTGCCGTTGGCAGCTTTATTAATGTTCTGGGATTTAGGTATTCGGCAAAGAGAGAGTTTAAAGATGCTCTAGCGGGACGTTCTAGGTGCCAACACGGAGGGCACACACTTCAGTGGATTGATCTAATCCCGGTTTTAAGTTTTCTTCTTTTAAGGGGACGGTGCCGTACGTGCGGGAAACCTATTTCTTGGAGATACCCGACAGTTGAGATATTAGCGGCGTTAACAGCACTATTTGTACCGTTGCAAATGGGGTTTGGCGTTCCTGCGCTTCTTTGGGTGGTTTGTCTCTGGACGCTGCTTTTGATTTCTATCATCGATCTGCGGCTGAAGCTTATTCCAAATAGCCTAGTTATTTTCTTAGTGATCTTGGGTGCTGGGTTAGTAGTATTTCAACAGCTCAGTGGACTTTTTGAAGGAGGGTTTACGGGGTTCAGGGGAATCAGCTTCTTGGGCGCCTACTATCTTACCTTTCGCATTGGGCATAGTGTGTGGTTGAACCATCTTTACGCCGCTGTTTTTGCCTTGGTCTTGTTTGGCGGGGTGCATGCACTAAGCAGGGGGAAGGCTATGGGTTTAGGGGATGTAAAGCTGGCAACCACTATGGGGATATGGTTGGTTTTCCCGGATATGGTTTTATCCGTAGCGCTGGCCTTTATCGTAGGTTCTATTGTGGGGTTGACCATGATGGGCTTGAAAAAACTCAAGTTCAAATCCAACATTCCCTTTGGTCCGTTTATCGCTACCGGGGTTACGTTAGTGTTCTTTTTCGGCTACGATATAGTTAATGCCTACTTCAAAATCTTCGGGATCTTTTAGGCGTAACAGGAAGGGATTTACTCTCATTGAGATCGTTGTGGTTATGGGAGTCGTAGCCGTTCTCTCTTCGTTGATGTTGGGGTACAGTCAGCGCAACAGCAAGCAGGTTCTTTTGGCTACTAGTCAGGCGAAATTGGCAAGCATATTCGCGAGGGCAAAGTTTTTAAGCATTCAAAGTTTTTTCTACTCCGGTCCCCGGAATGAAATTATCTGCGGACACGGCGTGGGCATTGATACTGATACAAAAAAGATCTTTATTTTCCAGGATATAATTGACGAAGGGCCGTGCTCCAAAGACCTAGACGATTACGAGCTTGATGCCGGCGACAAAATCCTAGGGGGAGAACTGAACCAACTCAATCTGGCGGATAAGGGTGTGAACATAACTACAGATTCCGAGTACGTGATCTTCATTCCCCCTGAGCCCGTGGTCAAGTTTAGCGGCAGCACAGAAGAATCTTCCGTTTTCATCAGCGACGCGGACAATGAAAATTTCAAATTAGGCGTAACCGTTACCAAAGATGGCCAGATCAGAATGGACTAGAAAACAAAAAGGGCAGCTTTTGATTGAGGCGATGGTGGCCGTGAGCTTGATGCTCGTTGGCCTCCTCGGCATATTCGGCGTATTGTCCCGTTCTTTGGGGTTGAGCAGGGTGGCTGCGGATCAGTTCGTGGCGGTGAATCTTGCATCAGAGGGGATCGAATTAGCCAAGAATATTTTTGATAGCAATATTGAAAACGGCAAGGCTTGGAACTACGGGTTTACGGGTGGGGACACTACGGTTGGGTATCTAAGTAGTGAATTGGGGGACTGTGACGGGGAGGAGCTTTACCTGGATACGGAGAGCGGATTTTATACCTGTAGTGTTATCAGAGATGTGAGGAGTAAATTTTCTCGCACTATCAACGTCACAACGGACCCCAGTGTCGAAAGGGTAAGGGTGATTTCAACGGTATCTTGGACGGGGAGGGGGGGATTGGCCTCTACCGCGACCGTTGAAGACCATTTTTACAACTGGAGAGATTTAAGGAGTTAATCATGAAACGGACCAGCTACAATAACCAAGGTTTTACTCTAATGGAGTTGCTTGTCGCCATGACCGTTTTTCTGGTTGTCATCGGTCTTTCTAGCGGTATCTTCATACAAACCCTTAGAAGCCAAAGGGTCATTACCCGCTTCAGCGAGAACATGAACAATATTACTGTTTCCCTGGAGCAGATTGCCCGCGAGGTACGCACGGGCTTTGACTTGCCTCCAAGCACTAGTGACCCATATCAAAAACTGACATTTCGCAATGGGTACGGCAACTACGTTTCATACATGCTGTTGGAAAATGAAGAAATTGGTTCGATAGGCAGATGTGAGAGTTTTCAATCAGCCGGTTGCCAGCTTGCGGGGGATTTTGAGCTCATAACCTCGCCGGATGTTGATATAGAGAATCTGATTTTCTTTATTCAAAACGATGAAACCAGGCCGCCGCTTGTAACTATAGCGGTAGAAACGTTAATTGATATAGGAGCCACTTTGACTTTGCAGACGAGCGTAAGCTCAAGAATAATTGATTAAAAACATGAAAAGATCTGCGGAAAAAGGACAACTGATGCTACTTAGCGTTTTGCTCATATCGAGCGCTGTTTTGGGAGCCGCTACCATCGCAGGCCTTTTAGTTTTGTTCCAACTGCGTCAAACGGCTGACGCCGAAGCTTCTGCCCAGGCCGTTTTTGCCTCAGACGCAGGGGTCGAAAGAGCCCTCTATGAAAAATATCGCAATGGATACTGCGGAGATGCTAACTCCCAGATATCTTCGGTGGAGGATCCTCAAGATATCTTTACCATAGCCGATGACGTGCAATACAAAGTTCTTCTGGAAGAGGAATGCACACTCGCCAAATCGGCGGGACTATCTGGCAGGTCTGCGCGTGCCTTCATCCTTTACTTTGGCGGCATAGAGAACTTTGGTGGGCAGTTCGTAGAATAAGAGTTATGGATAAACCACAAGCAAGAGCGCGGGCAGCCAAGCTAAGAGAAGAGATCAATCGGTATCGCCGCGCATACCACGTTGAAGACGTGTCTTTGATTTCGGATGAGGCATCAGACTCACTGAAAAAAGAGCTTTTTGCGTTAGAAGAACAATATCCGGATTTGGTTACTCCGGATTCTCCAACTCAAAGGGTAGGGGGAGAGGTAGCTAAGCAGTTCAAGAGGGTGCGCCATGAAAACCCAATGCTCTCCTTCAACGATGTTTTTTCGGAAGACGAGCTTAGGGCTTGGTGGGAAAGATTGGAAAACTATTTAAAAAGAGACATAAAACCGGAGATATACGTTGAGCCTAAGATAGATGGATTTGCGATAGAGCTTATATACGAAAAGGGTATTCTTGTTTTAGCTTCGACCCGGGGCAATGGAACAATCGGGGAAGATGTCACTTCCAATGTGAAAACCGTGGAAGCTATTCCTCTGAATCTGGAAGATGCGGCAAAGATCAAAGTGCCGGAGAAGTTAATTGTCCGAGGAGAGATTTTCATAACCAAAGATGAGTTTGAACGCATCAATGTTCACCAGGAAAAGGAGGGAGAAAAAGCATACGCCAATCCGCGCAATACGGCCGCCGGAGCAATCAGACAGCTTGACCCTAAAGTCGCTGCCTCCAGGAAGTTGGATTCAATAGCATACGCTCTGATGACCGACCTGGGGCAAAGAAGTCATGCGGATGAACATGCCTTGTTGCACAAACTGGGCTTCAAGACCGACAACAAACACCACCAGTTAGTACACTCTCTAGAGGAAGTTTTTGCGTACAGAAATAAATGGGAGAAAAATAGGGAAAAGTTGCCGTATCAAATAGATGGAGTGGTAGTGGTAGTGAACGACAAAATGCTATTTGGAGAATTGGGGGCTATAGGCAAAGCTCCAAGGGGAGCGATCGCGTACAAGTTCTCCCCGGAAGAGGCAACCACCATTTTACAAGACATCAAAGTACAGGTGGGAAGGACGGGCGTTTTGACTCCAGTTGCCGTTCTGGAGCCGGTGGAAGTAGGGGGTGTTACCATCCAACATGCAACCCTACATAACTTTGATCAAATAAAGCGTCTGGGAGTGAAAATCGGGGATACGGTAATCGTATCTCGGGCCGGGGACGTTATTCCCCAAGTAACTGGGGTGTTAGAAAGATTACGCTCAGGGAAGGAAAGAACATTTATTACTCCCAAAAGGTGTCCGATAGATGGGTCGGAGGTTGTGGTAGAAGGAGCGATATATAGGTGTGCCAATAAAGATTGCGGGGCGCGCCTACGGGAAACCTTAACTCACTTTGTCTCAAGACAAGCTTTTGATATCAAGGGGATGGGACCCAAGATCATAGCGCGTTTCATAGACGAGGGTTTTATTCTGGATTTCGCAGATATTTTCAAATTGCAGGAAGCCGAGATCTCTCCTTTGGAAGGATTTGGCGAAAAATCCGCCCAAAAGCTCTTAGAAGAGATAGGAGAACGTAAGCGTATAGATTTAGCTCGGTTCATATACTCCCTAGGCATTTTGCATATTGGGGAGGAAACTGCACACGTGCTCTCGAAGGAGATAAAGGGAGAGGTGAGAAAACCGACTGATCTGCTGAAAACTCTGGGCAATGTTTCGGAGAGCGGTCTAATGCAGTTTCCCGATATAGTCCCGAAGGTGGCCAAAAGTGTTAGTGATTGGTTAAAAAATCCCAATAACCGGGATGTTTTGGGCAAATTGGATGAGGTGGGTATTGAGATCGTGAAATCAGATCGTCCAGCTGGAGGAGCCCTCTCCGGGAAAACTTTCGTAGTGACCGGGTCGCTTGAATCTATGAGCAGGGACGAGGCTCACTCTCGTATTCGAGCTTTAGGTGGTAGCCCCTCTGGGTCAATGAGCCGGAAAACTAGTTTTCTGGTAGCGGGCTCCGACCCCGGCTCAAAACTCAAGAAGGCTAAGGAGTTGGGGGTGCGAGTACTTACGGAAAAGGAATTTTTGGATATGGTATCATAAAAACCTATGGAATTTGATGTGCGTAAATATGCCACTCTTGCCCGTATCAAGTTGACGGAAGAAGAGCAAACAAGATATCAAAAAGACCTGGAAGAGATTTTGGGCCACGTTACAGAACTCACCAAAGTGAAAACCGAAGGGGTGGAACCCATGACAGGGGGTACAGAGTTGAGAAATGTATTTCGAGAGGACGCCCCCGGAGAAAAAGATGTTTTCGCACCAGCTTTTCCGGAAGAGAGTAACGGGCATCTTAAAGTTCCCAAGATCTTAGACTATGAAGCTTAACGAGTTAACCTTAAAGGCAACCGTAGAGGGCATCAAAAAGGGTGAGTTTAAGGCTCTCGATGTCGCCAAGGCCACTCTCGATGAGATAGACGAAAGGGAAGGTGAGATAGGGGCATATCTTTCAGTAAATAAGGAGGATGTTCTGGCAAGCGCGCAGGCGGTCGATAACGCAATTGCCTCTGGGGGGAAAGTAGGCGATTTGGCGGGTGCGCCCATAGCGCTCAAAGACGTGATCTTATACAAAGGATACCCCGCAACCGCAGGCTCCAAGATCCTTAAAGAATACAAAGCCTCATATGATTCAACTGTTTCTCGTAAATTGCGTGAGGCGGGGATGGTGATGGTTGGGAAAACTAATATGGATGAGTTCGCTATGGGGAGCTCAACGGAGAACT
>MHIS01000013.1:53573-58304 GCA_001817635.1 Candidatus Colwellbacteria bacterium GWA2_46_10 | reverse complement strand
GGCTCTAGTCGCCAACCTGCAGCCTTCTGTGGCATTGTGGGGCTCAAAACCACCTACGGAGCGGTTTCCCGCTACGGTTTAATCGCTATGGCCTCTTCCTTAGATCAGATCGGCCCGATGACCAAAACGGTGGAGGATGCAGCTATGGTATTTAAAGTAATTGCTGGGCAGGATCCATTGGATTCAACGAGCAATTCCAAAGCGCAGTATGGAAATAAGATTTTGAATCCAGACTTTGAGTCTATAAAGAAGTTAAAGATCGGTATTCCCAAAGAATATTTTGAAGGCGGATTAGACAGCGATGTAGAGCGATCTATGCAGGAGACCATAGGTTGGTTCAAGAAGAACGGTTTCTCAGTTGAGGAAGTGAGTTTGCCCAACACCAAGTATGCCCTCTCCGTTTACTATATCTTGATGCCCGCGGAGGCGAGCACAAACTTAGCTCGTTTTGATGGTATTAGATATGGAACGAGACTTGATGCAAAAGATTTAGAGGAACTTTATCTCAAAGACAGGGGAGAAGGGTTCGGGGCGGAGGTCAAAAGAAGAATTACTTTGGGAACCTTTGTCTTATCCGCCGGCTACTACGAGGCCTATTACGGCAAGGCCCAGAGAGTAAGGGCTTTGATCAAAAAAGATTTTGATGAGGCGTTTAAAAAAGTGGATGTGTTGCTTACTCCCACCACCCCCACCGTACCTTTTAAATTTGGAGAAAAAAGTCAGAATCCCTTGCAGATGTATCTATCTGACATCTTCACCATTCCGGCGAACCTGGCTGGGATTCCCGCTCTTAATATCCCAGTAAAAGGGAGAGAGGGGAAATTACCCGTGGGATTCCAGATAACAGGAAAAGCATTTAGAGAGGCGGATATTCTAGGTTTGGGGATGTTGTACGAGAGCAGTTAGAACTCCTGCGCGAGCGACCGGGCTCGAACCGGCAACCTCTTCCGTGACAGGGAAGCGCTCTAACCAATTGAGCTACGCCCGCAGTTTGAACAGGAAAAGTATACTAATCCTTTATATTTTTGACAATCTTATCGAATGCCTCTCCTCGCTCTTTGTAGTTGGCGAACATATCGAAGCTAGCTGATCCTGGTGAAAAAATAACAATATCTCCCTCGGAAGCTTGTGTACTGGCTAACTGGATAACTTCTTTCAAGGAACCAGAAATTACTTTGATCGGCGTCACTTTTTCTAAAGCATCCTTAATTTTTTGACGATTGGCTCCATAGAGAATCACTAACTTTATATCCTTCTCATTTTCAAGAGTGTCCCCGAGTGGTTTGTAATCCAAGCCCTTATCTGACCCTCCGGTAATAAGGATTTTCTGCTTTTCGGGAAAAGCCCTAACTGCCGCGCACACAGTTTGGGGGTTAGTGGAGGCGGAGTCGTTGTAATAGGTAATACCTTTTTTCGTATCAACTTTGGTTAGACGGTAGGGGAGTCCTTTGTAGTTTTTGATAGTTTCTAAGATTATTTCCGGCTTTACTCCTACATGGGCGCAGATAGCTGCGGCCATAGCGGCGTTTTTGCGGTTGTGCTCTCCGGGTATAGTGAGGGGGATTTTTATACTTCGGTAATCAACTGCGATTTTCTGTCCCTTACTTTTCTTAGCAACTTTCTTTGAGAACTTATCGTCTTGCATGTAGAAAACAAAGTCGTTTGCGTTTTGGAATTTGGTAATGCCGAACTTGGTTCCTAGATATTCTCTAAAGTTCTTGTGCCAATCTAGGTGGTCGGGGAATATTCCCAAAACTCCTGCTATATGTGGTGAATGTTTTACATCCCAGAGTTGTACGTTGGAAAGCTCAAGGACAGTAATTGAATTGTCGGTTAATTGATCCAGCAGGCCAGTCGCCGGTTCTCCGATGTTGCCTCCAAGATATACTTCAAGTCCGGCGCTTTTGAGAATTTCATATATTAGTTTAGTAGTAGTGCCCTTTCCTTTTGTGCCAGTAATGCCGATTACTTTTCCCTTAGCCTTTTCAAAGAAAAGATTCGTAGGGCTTGAGAACTTAACTCCCTTTCTGATGGCCTTTTGAATTTCGGGGAGGTTATACAAAACCCCAGGAGAACGGTACACAAGATCGAACTGTTCAAGATTGGAAAGGTAGTTGGGATCTAGCTTTTGATCGAGAAGGGTAATATCCGCTTTTTGGTCGTGTTTTTTGAGGTATTTCAAAAGCGCTTGTCCTTCCATACCCAATCCTCCTAATATTGCTATCTTCATGTGCCGGCAGGAGGAATCGAACCTCCGACCTAGGGTTTATGAGTCCCTCGCTCTAACCAACTGAGCTATGCCGGCAATTCCTAAATAGTATATGGAATAACCCCCCTAATTCAACGATTTAAGAAGCTTGGCGATACCTAGTCCCGTACCGTCATATATCGACTGCTTTATAACAGGAATACCGGCAGCCTCTGATTGGATTGAGGGAAGGGCTGGCGCTTGGGTCAAACCTCCATCTACGATCAACTCTTTGGGCCTATACGGCAACTTTGTAATCTTAGCTGCGACTTGTTTGCTCAAGATAGAGAGAATGGGCACCAAAGACAGTTTTTTCTTCAGCAGCTCGTCAACTTTGTTACCGCAACAATCTATCTTACCTTCCAGAGCATACATCGGTTTTGAGGTTGTGGCGGTCAGGGTTGTAAAAAATGGCTTGTGCTGGATAAACTTTGATCCAATGATTTGCATCATGAAAGTACCAGTACCATAAGTTATTTTCGTGGTACGTGGTTTCGTTCCGGCTGCATACATACTGGCCTGTTGGTCGCCGCAAATGGCCCTTATCGGCAAAGACACTCCAATGACATTGGACTTTAAATGTCCGAATAAAGATCCAGATGGTCGTACTCCAGGAAGGATATCTTTGGGTATTTTGAAAATATCTAGTAAGCCCTGATCCCAAACGAGTTTTTTGATATTGAAGATCAAGGTGCGGGATGCGTTGGTGTAGTCAGTAAGGTAGTTTTTCTCCCTAGAGAGATTCCAAAGTACCCACGTATCTACTGTGCCAAAAAGGATATGGTTTTTCTCCGCCAGAGTTTTTGCCCTAGGTACATTTTCTAAAATCCAGGCAATTTTGGTAGCGGAGAAGTACGGGTCTATGGGCAGTCCGGTTTTTTCTCTTACGATGGATTGATATTTTCTACCTAGAGTCTTTGTTCTAGCGGTAGTGCGCGTATCTTCCCAGACTATTGCGGGGTAGATTGGTTTAGCCGTCCTTTTATCCCAAAGGATCGTAGTCTCCCTTTGGTTAGTTATCCCAAGGGATATTAGGGAAGTAGGGGAGACCTTTGATTTTTTAACGGCCCCCCTCAAGGCCAACACCGATTTGTTAATTAAATCTTGAGGACTTTGTTCAACCCAACCTTTTTTGGGAAAACGCTTGTTGAGACGGTGATAACTTTTTCCGAGAAGCTTAAGCTTCCTGTCAAAAACGAATCCCTTTACGCCCGTGGTTCCAACATCTAGAACCAGAAAATTACTTTTCATTATTTCAACAAAGCCTCAAAAGTCTTACGGGGATTTTTCTTTTTCAAGACTACATTGAAAATAGCTCCCATAAATGGAGGGAGTTTCTTTAAACCAATACGCCTTACGACCAGCGGCAGCGAAAGAGCCCCCTCGCTGTATTGAGTGACTTTTTTGGATCTGGCGATCATTGAACCCGTGGTGTGATTTCTTGAAAATGAGCTGCTGCTTGTAGCCTCAAGGTCTCCCAGACCCGCTAGGGTTAAGGCGGTTGCTGACTTGCCTCCAAATAGGGGAAGCAATGTTTGCATTTCCTTGGTAGCTTGCGGTAGCAATACGCCTCTGACATTTGCTCCCATTTTGAGCCCATCGGCTATCCCTAACCCGAGGGCATATATGTTTTTCAAAACTCCCGAGGCGGATGCTCCGTGGATGTCATTTAATTGTTCCAAGAAAAGAGGAGTATTTTTGAAAAGAAGGGATACTTTCTTGAAGACACTACTATTTGAGGCAAGACAGGCCTTAGTTTTGAGTCCTCTGCGTAGCTCTTCCGCCAGCATGGGACCAGCCAAGATGGCAATTCCGTCTCTCCTTAAGTTTTTAACTAGCAGTTCGCTAGTAAGGAGCCCTTGTTTACGCTCTATACCTTTAGTGAGGGATATCATAATTGTTTTTTTGATGTGTCGTTTGATCTTTCCCAAGCAACTATCGATTGCATGAGAGGGGATACATAGGAATATGAAATCGGCGTTTGGGACCATTTCCTCAAGAGATTTCTTAGGGAAGCAGAGTTTCAGATTAATATCCCAGATAGATATACGGTTATTCTTATTTCCCTCCAAAACCCCTAGGAGAGCTGATCCTATCTCTCCGGCGCCGACTATAAGGACCCGATTGCGCATCACCCTTATTTTAGCAGAGATACCGTCAAATTAGGTAAAAGATATTCATGTGGCGGAGGACATTCTTATGCTATAATCCTAAAAGATACAAGATGCTAGGCTCTATTGTAGTCGCGGTAATTACGGTCTCGCTTTTGTTCGTTGGGGCCTATCTGGGCAACAGCCAAAGGGCCGATACCACAGTTACGGATAAAACAGAACCGTATAACGAAGGGTTCTTTGGAAGTTTAGATACGCTAGCCGGGGGTCTTGAACAATTCGCGGAGAGGGGAAAGGAAACCAGAGAAGATCGCTACCAAGAATATTTGAAAACCCAGGAACGTATTGCGGGGACTAGCGAGCTCTTGGAGC
>MHIS01000013.1:48266-53522 GCA_001817635.1 Candidatus Colwellbacteria bacterium GWA2_46_10 | reverse complement strand
TAAGCCCGAGTCTAAGCCAAAACCTGCTCCACAGTCACCAGTATCCTCTATCCCGCCCCCATCTTCCGTGGGCGCAAACGATCTTAGTAGTAAATTAGAAGATTATCTTTCTGGCTTTGATTTGCTTGATGAGGATTTTTCCTATGACGAAAGTCTTGATTAAGAGTTATCATAATAACGTTCAAGTTATCCACACACCGTCCTTGCGCTTTAGTCAACATCATATATTATAAGAGAAGATGAATAAGAAGCTAAAGTCATGGATTCCTTGGATCATACTGGTAGTAGTGGTTCTTATAGCTCTTCTTTTTGTAGATTACAATGAAGTCTTTAATTCAGACCAAACTGTAGGTGAGAAACTAGATGCTCTGATAACAAATGAAGAAGTTGATGATATAAATGACGACGTTCAATATGACGAGATCATTAACCCAGCCGAAGAGGGAGACTTCGTAGATATAAACTAATGAACCAACCATCTAAACTCACCCAATATCTAGCCTCCACCCTCTTAGTGGGCTTAATCCTCCCAGTTTCACTCCTTGCTCAATTCCAGAGTGTTTTTGCGAAAGGGAAGATCCAATCTGCCAGAGATAATAGGGCTACTGCAAGAGAGGAGCTTGACGCAACTAAGGATACCGTGAAGGTTGCAAAAGACGCTCTTGCTGCGGACACGGATAATCTAGCCCTGCGAATTGCTTTGAATGAAGCTCAAGCAGCTAAAGTGGCTCAGAGGCTAGCTCTTGACCAAGCAAGATTAAAAGTTCAGCAGGCCAAACTCGACAACGGCCTCAATAAAGGCAGGATAACCCAAGAAGAATATGATGGAGCTATAGCTGATATAGATACAGCTAGGGGAGCGCTCAATAGTGTCGCCGAGACTTTGCATATAGGTGATGACGGGGCAGTTGGTCTTAGTACCAGTGATCCTGCCAATATTCTGACATTAAGGGCCGCCAGAAGGGCCTCCGTAGACGCGCACGACACAAAAGTTAGAACAGCCGTCATTAAAACCAAGGTAATTTCTTCCTCAGCTGCCATAAGAGGTTTGGTACGGTTTGCAGAGGAGAATGGCATTACAAATCAGGTTAATACCGCCTGTGGAGGTAAAATTAATACTGCGCAAAATAACCTTGCTAGCGATGACGTAAAGAGTGGTCATCTTAGCCTTCAGGAAGCACTTAAATGTGTGAGGGGAGTGGTCCATAGTATAGATACAGCTGTGACTCGACCCGGAGGTGGGGATGGCGGTACTGAAGCGATTGCCCCCAAACCTACCGTAAACATCAGCGCAGCTAGTGCAAGCATCGATAGTGGCACAGCCACCTACATTGCTTGGGGTTCACAAAATACCACTCATTGTGTTTCCTCGTGGGGATTAAGTGAAACAGTTTCTGTATCAGGCAGTGTTTCTACGGGAGCGCTTGCCACATCTACGACTTACACAATTAAATGTACTGGTGAGGGCGGTGAGGCGACAGATTCAGTAACAGTGAACGTCAAGTCTCTATCTACCCCTCCCTCTGAGACACTTACGTGTGTATATCTATGGGGGAGTTGGAGTACTTGTCCACCTATTGACGGCGCAGAACAATCTCGTACAGGTACCATATCTGTAACACAGTCTAATGGTGGTGCTTATTGTAAACACTACGAAACAGAGACAAGATCCTGTGACTAAGAGAAATTGTGGCGGCGGGAGCGAAACTTATTCCTACGGACAGCGTTTCTGAACCAGAACTGTGAGTGGTAGTTGCGACACGTATGCATGTAGAAGTGTCTCAACTACAAAATGTGAGACTGATTCGACCTGTCCTCTACGGTAAGTCAGGTTGGGATTGGGGATACTAGAGAAATACCCAAAACTTGTTGCGAAAGTAGGGCGTGATTGGAACCAAATTATATTGTTCTTAAAAAAGAGAACCCCCAACGGCGGGATTCTCGTTGGGGGATGATTAACTCGACTCTCTGCCCAGATATCCGATGAGGATTGGGATGTGAGAGTCCAAGCCAAGAATGTTTCTTGCCTGCGTCTCGCCGAACTCGGGACCGCTCGTGGCGACCTCGTGCTCGTTTGCCGTTTCCCACCCGGGAGCTTGCTGGGCATTTTCTGATGAGTATTTACTCTCTATGGGACCGACTCCTTGATTGGGAATTGTTGATTCATCAGTCATTTTTTGATTTTATCACCCTGGGATATCCGGGAAAGCTGGCAAAAAGGTGCCCCCGATAATATAATTTAATGGCAGAAATGAGCTTTTACGTATGATACCACTTGTCGATCACACACTGTCTTCTATAAGTCAAAAAGTTAGTATTTCAAATGAACAGATAGTGAAACTTCTTGAAAATGTTTTCCCGGGAAATGAAGTGCAAAAAATCGTCACAATGCCCCATGCTTATACTAATAAAACCATTAAAGTTTTGCTGAGAGACGACCCACAAATATGTATTGTTAAAATAAGTTTGGTGGAAAAACGGTATGCCGGCCTGAAGTTAGAGATTGAACTTTTAGAAAAACTTAAAAAAATTGATATTCCGGTACCAAAAGTGTTTTATAGTGATCTGTCCCTAAAAGCATTCTCGTACCCCTTCGCGGTATATTCCTTTTTGTCTGGTGACAATTTGGCTGACGTTATAGACAAAATCAAAGATCAGGACCTATTGGGAAGAGAACTTGCAGACCAAGCTTGGAAAATCCACCAACTTACTTTCAAAAAGCCATATTTCTCACTTGCGAAACCTCCAGCAGATAGTTGGAAACAGATCTGGGAGGAAAAAATGAGTATGGCACTTCCCTACTTTAAACAAGCAGAATACTCAAAATATGACCTGTTAAGCAAGGCGGTTGAAGGGGGTTTACTAAAATTAACAGAGCCTGAAAAATATGTTCTCGTTCACCGTGACTTACAACCCCAGAATATTAACTGGGATTTGAGCAGTTCAAAGATCGTGGGTATTTTTGATTTTGAATCGGCCATGTCAGGGGATTTTATGTTTGACTTTGCATTGCTTGAGCGCGGGCTGTTCAAAAAGTATCCCTTGGTCAAAAAGGGGTTTTATGATGAGTACGCGCTGAAATATAAACTACCGGCTGGGTTTGAGAGTTCTGTCAAATTTTATGCTCTTATGCACCTGGTTTACTTTTATATGAGGAGTGTTCAAGAGGGTTGGCCGGAAAGAGTGAAAATTAACATGCAGAGAGTTACTGACATGTTAATGGGCTGAGGTTGTTGCGGGGGCGGGGGTCGAACCCGCTACCTTGAGGTTATGAGCCTCACGTGCAACCGTCACACTCCCCCGCGATGCAGGAGGTATTCTAACGGTGTGTTTTGTTGTTGTCAAAAAGATATTTAGGTTTTTGCTACCTAACTACCGCCTTGAAAGTAGACGTAGTTTTTTCTTCGAGCTTTTTGTGAAGTTCATCCACCTCATCATTAGTGAGAGTTCTGTCTATACTGCGATAGGTAACGCGGTATGCGTAACTTAGTTTATCCTTTCCGAATCTTTCTTCGTTATCATACTTATCTATCAACTTAACTTCCTCTGCTAGATCTCCTGCTACATCTCTAACAAGATCAAAGTAGTCATTGGGTACGAAGCTCTTATCAACCACGAAGGAGATATCCCTTAACGCTGGAGGATACTTGCTTACCTCGACGAATGTTTTTCCAAGTACTAACTGTTTCTTCACCCTTTCGTCATTTGACCAGAGCAAGCGAATATCGGGCAATTTCATGCTCGCTATTGCAAGGCGCTCAAGGCCGAAACCGTATGCCCAGCCGTTGTAGCCGGTAACTCCCATATTGGCAAGCACAGCCTTTTTGGGCATGCCTCCGCCCAAAAGCTCAACCCGTTCACCCTCCATTTGCACCTCAACTTCCAAAGAGGGATCCGTGTAAGGGAATACGTCTTGGTTAAAGCGGTAGATAACGTCCGGACCGAATATAGTTTTAACTATCTCCGCGAGAACATTCTTGAGATCATCCAAGCTGAGTATCTTCTCGCTATCGGGTACAAGATACCATCCGCCCATCTGGTGGAAGATATTCATGTGGCGACGGTCGATCTCATCTTTGCGGTATACCTTGCCGTAGCAAAGAGCACCCAAGCTTTCTTTCTTGGCGATACGCTCCTTGATCTCTGGACGATTGAGATAGTAATACCAAAAGACTGTGTCGTGGGTTCTTAGGATATTTTGGTCGTCTACATAGTAGGTATCAGACTTACTCCTTACTGGATGATCCATCTCGAAGTTGAAAAGGTCAAAGCTGATATCGGCAGGTACAATTTCGGGAATGTTGATAATATCGAAATCTTTTTGGAGGGGAACATTCTTGACGCGCTTCACCATCTCGAAAAGGGGACTGTCTGGAGTGCGCGACAGATCCGGCATTTCCAGGTATCTTTTCATTCTCATCGCTTCTGGATCGGTACGCTCTTTGAGCTTCTGGATGAGCTTAGTTTCCTCTTCCCTTGATATGACGATATCCATAGTGGTTTCAGTTTAGCCGAACACAACGTACCGTTTCAAGACTTAAGTGGAACAATCTATGTAATTCGAACCTAAAAAAGCATGATTTAAGTGACGTGAGAGAGACATTTTTTGTCTCTCCACAAACCGTGCATCGCAGCGCTCGTTTAGCCCTGTGTTTAAGCCAAAATTAGGCTATCTATAGGCTTGTTTTTGTAGCTAATAATTGGTAGAATTTAGGTACCTCAATAAGGGGTCTAATTTTTTGTTATGGCACCCAAAAAAGCACAGAAAAGTAACTACACAGCCAAGGATATCCAAGTACTTGAGGGTCTTGATCCAGTAAGGAAAAGGCCCGGTATGTATATTGGTTCAACTGAGAGCAGGGGATTACATCATCTTCTTTGGGAGGTTTTCGATAACGCCATTGATGAGGTTATGGCGGGGGAGGCCAAGAATATCGAAGTGCGTCTCCATAAAGACGGCAGCGCCACCGTAAAGGATGACGGTAGAGGTATTCCCGTAGATATTCACAAGCAAACTAAGAAATCCGCCCTGGAGACGGTTCTTACAACCCTTCACTCTGGGGGTAAGTTTGGGGGAGAGGCATATAAAGTCTCCGGCGGTCTCCACGGTGTGGGACTCTCCGTGGTAAACGCCCTTTCTAAATATTTGAGGGTAGAGGTTTGCAAAGATGGAGATGTATATATGCAGGAATACTCAAAGGGTGTTCCCAAGGCGAAGGTTAAAAAGATAGGCAAGCGTGACGGTAGCGGCACTAC
>MHIS01000013.1:44995-48204 GCA_001817635.1 Candidatus Colwellbacteria bacterium GWA2_46_10 | reverse complement strand
TTGAACGTTTTCGCCAGAGAGCCTATTTAACTAAGGGAGTGCGTATTGCCCTAGCCGATGAAAGAGGAGAAAGAACATTCTATTACGGTTTTCGTTTTGACGGGGGCTTGAGATCATTCGTTGATTACTTGAATGAGGGCGGTCCTAAGGTAATCCATGACAACATATTCTACGTCCACAAAGAGTACGAGAACATGGATGTAGAAGTTGCCCTAAACTACAACGAAGGCATGGAGATCGCAGAGCTTTCATTTGCTAACGGTATTAACACCATTGACGGCGGTATGCACCTTACGGGCTTCAGGGCAGCCTTAACCAAAAGCATTAACGATTATGCAAAAAACAATAACCTCTTCAAAAAAGGGCAAGATAACCTGACGGGAGACGATGTGAGGGAAGGGTTGACGGCAGTAGTGTCCATAAAATTGAGAGACCCGCAATTTGAAGGGCAGACGAAGGGACGTTTGGGTAATGCGGAGGCGCGCACGGCAGTTGAGTCGGTTACCTCAATAGCCCTCAAGGACTTTATGGAGCTCAACCCTAATGACGCCAAGTCAATGGTGGCCAAAGCTGCTCTGGCGGCGCAGGCCCGTTTGGCAGCCAAGGCGGCCAAAGATACGGTTTTGAGAAAAGGTATCTTGGATGGTTTGACCCTGCCCGGAAAACTGGCCGATTGTTTGCCGAGTACCCCAGTTGAGGAGGCTGAACTTTTCCTTGTGGAGGGCGATTCGGCCGGCGGTTGTTTTTCTGGAGATACCGAGGTGGCCCTGACTGATGGCCGGAACCTTTCCTTTAAAGAGCTTGTCAAAGAACATCTATCTGGAAAGCAAAACTACTGTTATACCGTAAGGGAAGACGGAAGCGTAGGTGTTGCCCCAATAACCAACCCCAGAATTACCAAACGGGATGCGAAAGTACTGGAGGTGGTTTTAGATGACGGCTCTAGGATAGTTTGTACGGAAAACCACCAATTCATGCAGAGAGACGGCTCATATAAAGAGGCTAGTAATCTAAAGGCCACGGACTCGCTGATGCCGCTCTATCGCAAGATGTCTGAAAAGGGTGGCCGGATAACCATAGATGGGTACGAGATGATTTTTGACCCGAGGCAGCAAAGATGGATTTTTACCCATCTCCTTGCAGATCAGCATAACCTCAGGCATAGAATTTATAGGGAAAATGACGGCGATCATAGACATCACAAGGATTTTAATAAAACCAACAATAACCCCGATAATCTTATTAGGCTCACCTCGCAGCAGCATCTGGACTTGCATAGGAAAATGGCTCACAAGAATCTGCAAAGGCCCGACGTGCTAGCAAAACTTAGAAAACTGAGAGGCACACCAGGGTTCAGGAGAAAAATGAGTGAAGTGATGTCTACCCCTGAGATGAGGGAGATGCTCAGCCAAAGGGCTAAGAAGCAATGGGAGAACCAAGAATATAAAGAATATATGGCCGGTAAGTTTTTGAAGTTTTATAAGAATAACGCTGAGTACAGGAGGAAAAATAATATCACACTCAATAAATCCCAGGAGGAATACTGGGGCATCCAGGTCAATAGAAAAAAACAAGCCGAGAGGGTAAAGAAGTATTTTGAAAAATATCCGGAGCAGAGAAAACTGCTTTCAGAAATAGCCATAGTTCAGTGGCAAGATGAGGATCTTAGGAAATGGCGTAGCGAAAAGACAAAAGAGCAGTGGACAGACGGATTTAGAATTAAAAGAAGGAAAGCGTACAACAGAACCTACTACCTTAGGGCGATGAACTTGCTCCACGAACTCTACGGCGGTTCGGGTAAAGTTGATGGTACCCTGTATGAGAAGAAACGAAAGCAACTGAATGATAGGGCTCTGTTACGCTTTGGAACCGTTAAGTCGAGGTTTTTCAGCAACGATGACAACAGGCTCCGCGCAGCAGTTGAGCATCACAACCATAGGGTGAGTAGCGTGAATAGATTGGAAGATAAAATCGACGTTTACGATATAGAGGTCCCTGGTACTCACAACTTTGCTCTAGCTAGTGGTGTCTTTGTCCACAACAGCGCAAAATCCGCTCGCGATAGGCGCACCCAGGCGATATTGCCTCTGAGGGGTAAGGTTCTGAATGCTGAAAAGCACAGAATAGATAAAATCTTAGCTAACAAAGAGATGATTTCTTTGGTAGTGGCTTTAGGGACGGCCATTGCCGATGAGTTTGATATATCAAAACTTCGATACCACAAAATTATTGTTATGAGCGACGCGGACGTCGACGGAGCGCACATTAGAACTCTTTTACTAACCCTCTTTTTCAGATATTTCCCCCAGATTATAGAAAAAGGGCATCTGTACATCGCCGAACCTCCTTTGTATAGGGTCTCTAAGGGCAAGGCCTTTGAATACGCGTACTCTGAGGAGCAGAAAGATAAGCTAATTGCCGGCATGCAGGGCCAAGGAAGTGCCTCAATTCAGCGCTACAAGGGTCTGGGAGAGATGAACGCCGATCAGCTAAGGGATACCACTATGGATCCGGAAAAACGTACTATGAAGGTGGTTACCATAGAGAACGCTAAGGAAGCTGATAAGATCTTCGATATCTTGATGGGAGGGGAGGTGGCTCCCAGGAAACACTTCATTCAAGTTCACGCAGATTCGGTCAAAAACCTGGATGTATAGGCCCACCTTGAATCAAAGAACCAACTTCGCTATTATTCAACTCGCCAATGTTTAGTAAGCTATCAACCTTCCTTAGGGAGTCCCTTAGGGAGTTTAAGCGTATCAACTGGCCCAATCGCAAAGAGGCCACGGTTTTAATCGGCGTAGTTATCTTCGTCTGTCTGGCCTTTGCCATTTTCCTTGGCGCCCTGGATTTCCTCTTCGTATATCTCCTTGAACTATTCATTATTTAAAGATGCCAAACACAGTTAAAAAAGAAGAGTCTAAAATCCCACAGTGGTTTGCGGTTCACACCTACGCCGGTTACGAAGACGCCGTGGCCAGATATTTGGAGCAAAGGGTTGAGTCGCTTGAGATGAGAGACAAGATATTCAAGGTGGTGGTCCCTAAGGAAAAGAATATCAAAATTCGTAACGGCAAGCGTATCACCATGGAGGAAAAAATATATCCTGGATATGTACTGGTACAAATGACTATGGAGCCGGATTCTTGGTACGTGGTTCGTAACACCCCAAGAGTCACCGGGTTTGTGGGTTCCGATTCTACCAACCC
>MHIS01000013.1:41371-44957 GCA_001817635.1 Candidatus Colwellbacteria bacterium GWA2_46_10 | reverse complement strand
CCCGCATGGGGCAGAAGGAGCCTACTTTAAGATTTGACTTCAAGCTGGGGGAAACGGTACGCATCATCGATGGCCCCTTCAAGGATTATGACGGGAAAATTGCTGAAGTTGACGAAAGTCGCGGCAGGATTAAGATCATGGTTCCTGTATTCGGTAGGGATACCGCAGTTGAGTTAGACTCTCTGCAGGTCAAGAAACTATAAATATGGCCAAGAAGGTAAAAGCACAAATCAAACTTCAGATTGAAGCAGGGAAAGCTACCCCAGCGCCTCCTGTGGGTTCAACCCTAGGACAGCACGGAGTGGGCATTCAGGATTTCGTAGCTCAGTTCAACGATGCTACTAAAGAAATGATGGGGGATATAATTCCCGTGGAAATCACGGTTTACGAAGATCGCAGTTTTACTTTCAAATTGCGTACCCCTCCGGCATCTGATCTTTTACGCAAGGCTGCGAAGGTGGAAAAGGGATCTGGAGAACCGAATAAGAGTAAGGTGGGGAAGGTTACCAAAGCCCAGATAAGAGAAATAGCTGAGCGCAAGTTGCCCGACCTAAATGCCAATGATGTAGAAGCAGCCTCGAAGATTATCGAAGGCACCGCACGCTCTATGGGGATAGATGTAGAAGGTTAAACCTGAAAGTCCCCGAGAGGGGATTTTTGGTTAAAGACAAAGTTAATATACAATTCTAGCAATATGGATGGAAGAAAATCGGGGGACAAATTAGGGAAGCTCTTCGTTTTTGAAGGCGTTGATGGTACTGGGAAGGAAACCCAACTTAATCTTTTTAAGAAACGTCTGCTAAGCGAAGGCTTGAGGTTCAAGTTCCACGCTTTTCCCCGCTACAACAAACCCTCATCTTATTTCATCAATCGCTATTTAGATGATCTAGAATCTCCCTATGGAGACTCAGACAACATTAGCCCCTATATGGCATCCCTCTTTTACTCACTAGATAGGGCAGACGCCAGCTTTGGTATAAAACGTTGGCTCGAGAATAACGATGTAGTAGTTCTGGATAGATATACGGGGTCAAATGTTGGTCACCAAGGAGCAAAGCTTGCCGACGATAATGAGAGAAAGAAATATACCGACTGGTTATTCAACCTCGAGTACGAAATATTGCAGATCCCTAAGCCGGATCTCAATATCGTCTTGGATAATCCTATGGATGTGGTAAAGAGACGCTTAACGGAAAGACAAAATTCAGATGCCCACGAGGCAAACTTTGATCATATCCAAAAAGCACGTGAGTCTTATCTGTGGGCTGCTAAAAACTACGATAACTTTACTGTAGTAAGTGGCGTAGAAAATGATAAGGAACTTACTCCAGAGGAGATTCACGAAAGGGTTTGGGAACTGACGAGAGGCGATCTCGGACCCTAACCCCGCTCCAGATCTACCCAGGTGTAGCGGATACCTCCCTCCTCACCCTCCGCTTCAAATGTTTTTCTAGTAAAGTCTTCTTTGTATTGGGGAAAAAATACATCAGGCCCCTGTGCGCGATCATCAATTAGGGTGAGGTAAAGCTTATCCGCCAAGGGGAGCGCTTGGTTGAATATTTCTCCTCCCCCGATCACAAATATTTCTCGGCTTTCTACCTCGTTAGCTTTTCTTAGTGCCTCCTCCAAAGAGAGCGCCACAATAGCTCCCTTTGCGTCGTAATCTTTGTTGTGCGTGATCACAATGTTGGTACGCCCAGGTAGAACCCTTCCTATAGACTCAAAGGTCTTGCGCCCCATGATTATGGGGTGGCCCATGGTCAGAGTTTTAAACCTCTTAAGGTCTGCTGAGATGCGCCAAACCAAGTCTTTATTTTTACCCAGAGCGTTATCGTACTTGCCTATGGAAGCGATGATACTTACCTTCGCCATATTTTTAGCTAAGAGATGTCCTCCTTGATGGGATAAGCCTCTTTGAGTTTGTTAATATCCCCCTTGGTGATCAGATCAACTTCTCGTTCGTCCTCTTTAGCAAGTCCCTCAGCTACATCCCGCATATGGTGACGGCTCGGCTTCGTTTCGATTTCTCCCATTAGCTGCTGGAAAACTAATTGGCAGAATCTTTCTCCTGGATAGAGTCTGACAGTTTGGCTGCGCGTATTGTTTCTAATCGGTAAGACTAACTTGCCGCTATATCCAGCGTCGATAATGCCGGTAAGGTCGATGGACAACCCCCTGCGGTTAACCGATGACCTCGGGTAAAGAACGGCCATCAAATCCTTGGGAACCGTTATGGTCTCGAGCGATGATACGAGGACGTATTCATTAGGAAGCAAGTCAAAGTGCTGTCCTTGTTCGAGCTCCACTATGTCAAAGTGAGAAGCGCCGATGTTGTGCAGGGGGTCGAGGTTTACCGCCTCTCTTCCTCCATCACCCGGTCTCCAGACTTTGGGGATCATGAATGTGAAGCCAAGCCTTAAATCTACAGAGTGGCCCTGTATTTGTAGGTTGTCCAAACCGGGTTTGAAGGCCAAACCGCCGTTTTTAATCCTCTCCAATATCTGTTGTTTTACTAGAACGCTCATCTTGGTGAAACTATAAAACGATTTTCAATCCTTTGATAGGGTCAAGGGGATTATACTGGCTTGAAATGTCATTAACGATTTCCTCTACCAACTTAACATCCTTTTCCTCAGCTCTCGAGAAGGCATTTTCTGGAAGGTGGATGGTTACCGGCTGGTGATCGTTTTGTCTTTCAATCAGCTCTCTGGTCGCATCGTAATGGATATCGTAAACGTGGGCATTTGATATTGAGTGACTGTATACCCCAGGTGTTACTCCAAGCCTTTGGGCAAGTATTGTTTGTAGCAGTGCGAATCCAGCAACGTCGTGGGGGAATCCTAATATCATATCGTTGGAACGAACGATGTTGTGCAAGTTGAGTCTGCCACCCATGATGTTGACTGTGAAGGTATAGGGGCAAGGAACGTTCTTCTTTACAACTCCACCCAATCCGTCCGTGGCTGGATCCCAAGTAACAACAACGCCTTGTCTTGAACTCGGTTCATTCTCCAGAAGCTCTATTAATTTTCCAAGCTGATCTCTACCGAAATGCTTGCGCCACCTGTATCCATACGCAACCGTTACCACGTCTCCTGGGTTGGTGAAATCATCCCAGATTTTAGTGAAATCGCGCAGGAAATCTTCCGGTTTGCGGCTACCGCTAATGAACCATATCTGTTCTGCCACGAAAATCTTTACCGGTATCTTGCGAAGGGTCAGGATGGGGAATCCCTCTTTCTCAATATCTATAGAAAAGTGAGCTCCGGCTATGGCTTTAGTCTCGTGGCCGGTGCGGGCGTTTACCTCGGTAACACCCTTTTCCATAATGTTTTTAAGAAAGGATTGATATATTTGGTCGAACTTAGTCATGGGTTCTTAATTCTGATAGTATATCCCATATATGGCTGGTGAAAAAACCTCTCCGAAAATTAACTACCCGTACATCCCAGAGGGTCGTGAGATCAAATATGTTCCGGACGATAACCCGTTTATGCGCCTCGCCGAGAATTTAAGAAATACGCAATCAACCGATGGTGTGCACCCAACTGGGGCAGTAGTTGTGTTCCGCAATGAAGTTATCGGT
>MHIS01000013.1:37059-41363 GCA_001817635.1 Candidatus Colwellbacteria bacterium GWA2_46_10 | reverse complement strand
TTGTCCAAGCATTACGCTGAATTACGGTCCATAAGAGATATATTGCGTAATGGAAAATCGGCGAAGGGGGCGGATATGTACCTCTATGGCCATTGGTGGTGCTGTAAGCCGTGTTGGGATGGTATTCAAAAGGCGGGCATAAGAAATGTGTATCTACTAGAAGGCAGCGAGAGATTATTTGATAGAAATCACCCAGACAACATTGTGGGCGGGCGGTTTAAGTTATAATTCAAGAAGTGACTAAGTACGAACCAACAATTGGGCTAGAAGTTCACGCTGAGCTCAAGACTAAAACCAAGATGTTCTGTGGGTGTTTAAATGATCCAGATGAGACAACCCCCAACGTCAACGTATGCTCTATCTGTCTAGCTTATCCTGGGTCGTTGCCAACGATCAACAAAGAAGCAGTGAAAGCCATTATCAAAGTAGGCTATGCCATCGGTGGAGAAATTCTCAACCATTCTAAGTTTGATCGCAAAAGTTATTTTTATCCAGACCTCCCTAAGGGATACCAGATCTCCCAGTATGACTTACCCCTAGTGAGAGGAGGGGAATTAAGGGGCGTGGCCGTAGAGAGGATTCACCTTGAAGAAGACACAGCTAGATCTTCTCACGCGGGTGAGGGTAGCTTGGTTGATTTTAACAGAGCAGGGCTTCCGTTAATGGAATTGGTCACTAAGCCAGTAATTAAATCGGCGGAAGAGGCCCTTAGATTTGCTAAAGAGCTACAACTTACCCTCAGATATCTAGGAGTTTCAGATGCCGACATGGAAAAAGGACAAATGAGAGTTGAGGCCAATGTTTCCATTCGCCCTAAGAAGCTTTTCAGCGGCAAAAAGCTAGGAATTAAGGTAGAGCTTAAAAATATAAACTCTTTTAAGGCAGTTAAGGATGCCATTGAAAATGAAACAGAAAGGCAAAAGAAACTCCTGGAAGCGGGCGAAAGGATAAGGCAGGAAACCAGGGGCTGGAATGAGAATAGGAAGGAAAGTTTTCCGCAACGCTTCAAGGAAGAAGCCGAAGATTACCGCTACATGCCGGAACCGGATCTACCCCCTATGGATTTTGACAAAGAAGGAGCCATTAACACCCAAGAGATAAAGGAATCTTTGCCAGAGTTACCGGAGCAAAAAAGAATACGTTTTGCCAAAGAGTACGGCCTAGAAGAGGGTAGTGATGAACTTGAGCGCTTGGTGGACGATAGAGGAGAAGCAGAATTCTTCGAAGAGTTTGTTTCAGAGCTTAAAATTACTGGAGGCGGTAAGGAAATGGTTAAACTGGGTGTTAACTACCTAGATTCCGACTTAGTCGGCATTATGAAGGAAGAAAAGGCTACTTGGGATAGCCTAAAAATTACCCCAGAGAATTTTGCTGAGTTGATAACGATTGTTGGAGGCAACAAGGTGTCCTCACGAAGCGCAAAGGATATTTTGCGCGAGATGTTTGCAACGGGAGATGATCCGGGAAATATTGTAGAACGCATGGATTTAACCCAGATTGTGGATGAAGGGACCATAGAAAATATCATTAAAGAGATGATAGGAAAAAATGCTGCAGCTGTAGCAGATTTCCGTAAGGGTAAAGAAACAGCCATCAGGTTCTTAATCGGTCAAAGTATGGCTAAGCTTCGCGGGAGAGGAAATCCTGCACTAGTGGAGAAACTTTTGCGGGAACATCTATCCAAGTAGTGTTCTTGTCTCGTTTAAACCAAGCCATTTGTTTACGGGCAAATTGGTTGTCTTTGATTTCAATGAGAGAGAACATTTCTTCCTTAGAAATTTCCCCTTTTAAGTGTTGGACAATGTGGTGAAACTCAAGGCCCATTTTTTCTAATCTTCTCCAACTTATTCCTAGAAGGTGGGTCCTTCGGACCTCATCGAGCATCCCATCCTTTATCCTTTTATCTAACCTATTTGTGATTCTCCTCTTCAATTCTTTGTCAGGCAAGGATATACCAATTTTGAGGAGATTGTACGGAGATTCCCTATTCTCAAATAGATTTACTTTTGGAACAGGGCTGTGGATAGATACGATAATCTCAATTGCTCTAATGATGCGTCTGCGGTTGTGTATATCTATATCCTTTGCTCTGCTTGGATCAAGGGCTCTTAGGCGGTGCATTAACTGCTCGGTAGTTAGGGATTCTAACTCCCTGCGAAGGTGTTTGTTTGGCGGTGCCTCCGGGATTTGAAAGTCGTAAAGTAGGGCGTCCACGTAAAATCCAGTACCCCCAGCCACTATAGGAAGCTTCCCTCTGTTTAAAATATCCTGGAGGGCCCTTTGGGCCTTTTTCTTGTACTGTTGAACGGTGAAGGGTTTCCTGGGAGAAACGATATCTACCAAATGGTGGGGAATATCTTGATATTCATAGCGCCTGTTAAAACCTCTAATTTTCCACCTTCCGGGCACTTTGCCCGAGGAGAGATCTAATCCTCTATACACTTGCCTTGAGTCTGCCGAGATAACTTCACCGTTAAACTTGTGTGCTAACTGCACCGCCAAATCGGACTTACCGGATGCATTCGGCCCCACAATAGCTAGTACCTTCGGCTTAGTGGCCGTTTTTTTACTTTGAGTGCTCATGACCACTTTGAACTACTTACGCTTAGTAATTTCCTCTTGAAGAGATTTAATGAGAGAAGAAATGGTAGTTGTGCCTATGTCTCCTTTACCCCGCTTGCGCACCGCAACTGTGTCTGCTTGTTTTTCTTTTTCTCCCACTATCAAGATATATGGAACTTTTTGAGTTTCTCCTTCGCGAATACGTTTACCCAGAGTCTCGTTTGCCTCGGCTAACTCTGCGCGAATATCGGCGGCTTGCAAATCTTTGGCTATTTTCTCGGCGTAGCTTTGGAACTTCTCGCTGACAGCGATGACTTGTACTTGAACAGGGGAGAGCCATAGCGGGAAAGCGCCGGCGTAGTGTTCGATTAAGATTGCGAGGAAGCGCTCAATTGAACCCATAATTGCGGCGTGGATCATAAAGATCTGACTTTGACTACCCTTGTCGTTAGTGAATGTAAGTCCGAAACGTTTAGGCATATTTAAATCTAGCTGAATCGTGGCAACCTGCCACTCGCGTCCTAGGGAATCAATAGCCATAAAATCTATTTTAGGCCCGTAAAAAGCTGCCTCGCCAAGGGCACACTCATACTTGCCCTTCCCGATCTTTTTGTCGGCAACTACGCTTAAAATAGCTTCAGCATCTTTCCACAATTTTCCATCACCCAGGTATTTGTCTGGCTGTTTGGGGTCACGTAGTGATAATCGTAATTTTAGGGGTAAGTTGAAGGCTCCGTAAAATTCGTGGACTATTTCCCAAACATTTTTTAGCTCACTTTCCGTCCTAGCCATATCGCAGAATACGTGTGCGTCATCTTGAGTAATGGAACGAACTCGGACTAGCCCCGATAACTCCCCGGCTTGTTCGTCACGGTAGATTTTTGTAGTAGAAGCGTAGCGTTGAGGCAGATCTCTGAAGCTCCACTTTCTACGGGCAAAGATTTGAATGTGATGAGGGCAGTTCATTGGTTTGAGGGCAAACTCGTGGCCCTCGCGCGTGTTTATCCGGAACAGTTCGCTTTTGAATTTACTCCAGTGGCCACTAGTCTCATAAAGATCCTTTTTGGTTATGTGGGGGATATCCACCCTTTGGTAACCATACTTTTTGCGTAGTGACCAAACAAAATCATCAAGAAGATCTCTTAATACTGTGCCCTTTGGAGTAAACAGTGGTAACCCGGGTCCCACAAGCTCTGAAAAAGTAAATAAATCTAATTCCTGACCTAACTTTCTATGGTCTCGTTTCCTCGCCTCCTCTTGCTGCCAAAGATACTTTTCCATATCTGTCTTGCTGGAGAAGGCCACTCCATAAACTCTTTGTAGTTGAGCGTTTCCTTCATCTCCCTTCCAATACGCTCCTGCTAGGTGAGTGAGTTTGAAGGCATCGGGGTTAATCTCTTTAGTGTTTTTAACGTGTCCTCCTTTGCATAGGTCACTAAACATATCTCCGAGTTTGTATACCGTGAGTTGTTTTTTCTCCTTAACGAAATCCTTGATGAGGTCTAATTTATATGGCTGATCTTTAAATAGTTTACGAGCGGAGGCTGTAGTAGCCTTACTCCCGGTCATTTTGAGGTCTTGCCTGATCAACTCGCGTATGCGTTTTTCGAGTTTTGGAAGATCTTCCGGAGTCAAAGATTCCTTAAGGTCAAAATCATAATAAAAGCCATTTTCAATGGTTGGTCCTATGCCCAATTTTGCTCCAGGACGCTTTTCCAGTACGGCGCAAGCGAGAAGATGGG
>MHIS01000013.1:35740-37049 GCA_001817635.1 Candidatus Colwellbacteria bacterium GWA2_46_10 | reverse complement strand
TATTTTCCTTCCACAAATCCTTAGTTTTCGCCAAAGTATCCGCGAAAACCAACACTTCTATAGTATCACTTAGATCCTCAATCTTGGCAAAAGCCATTACAGATCCATTTTTTGTGACAATATTCTTGACCTGAGTAATTACACCGCAGGTCATAATCCTTTTGCCCTCCTTGTTTTCCCCAAAGGCGCTCTTTATCGGATGTACCTTATCGGAGTTAACGTCTTTAAGGATCTCTTTCAGCGGGTGTTCTGTAACGTAGAGGCCAAGAAGCTCTTTTTCCCAGGCGAGTAGATCCGCCTTCTTGGCTTTGTGCTCAGCTGGTTTGAGCTTGATCTCGAATTTGTGGACTCCTCCAAAAAGGCCATTTTGGTTGTTGCTCTGTCCCTCGCTAGAGCTCTTGAGGAGATAATCCATATTTTCCAGGGCGGTTGCTCTGTCCACGCCTAATGAATCTAGCGCCCCGCTTTTGATAAGGGACTCAAGCACTCTTTTGTTGAGGTTGTGAGCGCGAGTACGGAGGGCGAAGTCAGCGAGACTTTCGAAGGGCCCATTTTTGAGTCTTTCGTCGACGATGTTCTCGGTAATGGCAGACCCAACATTCTTGATAGCCGAGAGGCCAAAACGGATATTGTTACCCTCGGGTGCGAAGTCGGTAACACTCTTGTTGATATCGGGCGGAAAGACCTTGATGCCCATACGTTCGGCTTCTTGGATAAAGACGGCTACTCTCTCCACATCGTTGCCAGCGTGATTCAATAAAGAGGTCATAAACTCTTCTGGATAACGAGTCTTGAGATATGCGGTCCAATAGCCAATGAGTGCGTACGAGACGGCGTGCGCTCTCGGGAAGCCGTATCTTGCAAAGGGCGGAAAAAGATCCCAGATTTTTTTGGCAGTTTTCTCGTCGATGCCGTTGGCTACCATGCCCTTGATCATTTTATCCCCCTGGGCGTCCAGAAGAGTTTTGATCTTTTTGCCGATAGCCTTGCGCAGGGTATCCGCCTCAGGAAGGGTATATCCCGCAAGGTCAGTGGCAATCCTCATCATTTGCTCTTGGTAGATACCGATGCCGTAGGTGTTTTTCAAAATAGGCTCCAGCTTGGGATGGATATGTTCCACTTTTTCTTTTCCAAACTTACGCTTGATATATGAGGGGATAAGCTCCATTGGCCCTGGGCGGTATAGTGCCACGAGGGCGATCAAGTCCTCCAGCTCATGGGGTTTGATATCTTTCATGTACCTGCGCATTCCCGAAGATTCGTATTGGAAAATACCGATGGTTTCTGCCTCTTGGAGGAACTTGTATGT
>MHIS01000013.1:34112-35704 GCA_001817635.1 Candidatus Colwellbacteria bacterium GWA2_46_10 | reverse complement strand
ATCCTTTCCCTCGAGTTCTTTAATGAACCTTAGGGTATCTTCCATGATGGAAAGGTTCCTTAACCCCAAGACGTCAATTTTCAAAAGACCCATGTCTAAAATACTTCCCATCTCAAGTTGGGTGATAATGGAGTTTTCATCTTGAGGGGCTCTTTGGAGGGCAAGATACTGCGTGATGGGTTCCTGCGTCACCACCGTTCCGCAAGCGTGCACCGATGCATGTCTGGCCACACCCTCCAGATTAGAGGCCGTATCTAGCAGGGCTTTTGCATTCGGGTCTTGTCTGTATAGAGCTCCTAGTTCAGGGACTTGTTCTATATACGTTTGAATTTCACTCTTGGGTCTTCCTTGGTTTGGGTTGAAAGGGATGAGTTTCGCTATCTTATCGCAGAAAGGATAGGGGAGACCCATAGCTCTACCCGCGTCCCTTATAGCCTGACGAGCGGCCATTGTTCCGAAGGTTATGATCTGGGCTACGTGATCGTCTCCGTACGTTTCTCTAAGGTATCCGATGACCTCTTCTCGTCTGTGATCGGCAAAGTCCAAGTCTATATCCGGCGGTTCGTTGCGCTCTGGATTTAGGAAACGTTCAAAGAGAAGATCGTATTTTAAAGGATTGACGTCGGTGATGTTTAAAACATAAGAGACAAGACTGCCCGCGGCCGAACCTCTTCCTGGACCCACCATAATGCCGCGCGACTTGGCCCAGTTAACCATGTCCTGCACGATCAAGAAGTAGTCGGAGAATCCTGTCTTTTGGATAATCGCAAGTTCGTGGTCTGCGCGTTCCCGCACTTCCTTAGTTTCTTTGCCAATGCGTTTTTTGATTCCCGCATCTACAAGTTCTTTTAAGTACGTAAAGCTGTCTCGTTCCCCCTCCGGGAGTTTGAATTTAGGCAAGTGGAGGACTCCTAGTTTGAATTGAAAATCACATTTATCCGCAACCAGAGCTGTATTGTGGATCGCTTCTTTGGCGTGTTTTTCATCAACCCCCGCCTCCTCAAGGGCCGCTTGCATTTCTTCCTCTGAACGGAAAGAGGAATCGCTTCCGGAGAAGCTGAAGCGATCTTCGTCATCCAGCTTGTTGCCAGTTTGGATAGCCAGTAAGACCTCATGGGTGGGGGCATCGCTTTTTGATATGTAGTGCGAATCCTGGGTAGCAACCATAGGAATTCCTAACTCCTCTGCGATTTTGATTTGTCCCTCCACTAGCTCCGGTGATTGGGGTTGGATCTCGATGTAGTAGTCATCCCCGAAAAGTTTCTTATAAAAACTTGCTACTTCTTTAGCTTTTCTCATATCTCCATGCTCTATAGCCCTTGAGAGTTCGCTGGTGAAGCAGCCGGAAAGACAGATCAGTCCTTCGTGGTATTTTTCAAGAAGCTCCTTATCTATACGGGGTTTGTAGTAAAAACCTTCGAGGTGGGATTTGGTGACTAGCTGTACCAGGTTTTTGTATCCAATCTCATTCTTTACAAGCAAAGTAAGGTGATATCTAGTTGAATCTATTCCCGATTCCTTGTCGTGTCTGGATCTTGTTGCCACGTATGCCTCCAACCCGATTATGGGTTTGATGCCAGCCTTAGTAGCTT
>MHIS01000013.1:29925-34051 GCA_001817635.1 Candidatus Colwellbacteria bacterium GWA2_46_10 | reverse complement strand
TCCCAGTTCTTTTGCCCTATCCACCAATTGATCAATCTTGGAGAGCCCGTCGAGGAGGGAATAGTGGCTGTGGGTATGTAGGTGGACGAATTTATCCATGGGGAGAATTCGTTGTCATTATACCGACTCCACCCTAAACTTTAAATGAGGCATTAGGGGGGATGTTTGACCATATAGCGATGCCGAAAAGATTATGATAGACCATCTTAATATGGTTAAATCCCAGAACACCTTAGGAAGAGGATCTGTGCGCTACATCGTGTTCCGTAGCGGTGGTTCTTAGTGTGCGGTTGGGCTGGAATTCAATATAGTTGAGTCAGGAGATACACCCAGGGAAGCAATGCTTTTACTTTTCGAGGCCTTACAGGGTTATCTCACTTCCGCTCGCAAGCTGAAGTTAAGACCGCAAGTACTTAACCAAAAATCTGACCCCGAGTACGAAAAATTGTGGGCTAATTTGCAAAACCCAAGAAAAGATGGGAAAAACCCCAACGAAGTATTCACATTTGGCTTCCTAAACTTGTCTAGTCGGATTCCTGCGACTGTGTAGTAAGGAATTATGTCACGCGGTCTCAATAATTGGACTGCAGAGGGCATAATCCGGGTTTCTTAGAACGCTGGAGAAGCCGTGCGTTGTTTTCGTTTACAAGAGTCGGAGTCATTTTTACTCTTTTGGGCCTAAAGTTGCATAGATTTTCATGGATTTGCATAGGTATAGACAAACATGCATAGGTTGGGTAGAATACTTATGCAATGAATAGAGAACAACTTACTATAGGAAAAGCTGCGAGATATCTCCAGGTTTCGCTTGATACGCTAAGGCGCTGGGATGCGTCAGGCAAACTTCTGGCACAGCGTAGCACTGGTGGACATCGTTACTATTCTTTATCTGATCTCCAGCGCTTTCGCATAGATCTTAGTGTGTTGGGAGAAGCTTGGGCTATGAGTGAGCAAGTTCCAGATATACCCTCCGAATATTATTGCGAACGCACAGATCGCTTCAGTACGCGCCTAGATCGCTTCAAAGAGAGTTTACTTGTATCAGAGAACTTTTCACTGAACCTTGCATCATTACTTGTTGCTGTTGTTGGTGAAATTGGTGATAATTCATTTGTGCACAATACGGGGAATTGGCCTGACGTTCCCGGCGTTTTTTTTGCCTATGATATTAGTAAACATATCGTGGTACTTGCAGATCGTGGTCGGGGAATACTCAAAACTCTCAGACGCGTCAGGCCTACCCTTAACAATGACAGAGACGCTCTCTTAGTTGCGTTTACCGAGTTTGTTTCCGGTCGTGCTCCTGAGAATAGGGGTAACGGCCTAAAATTAGTTCGGGAAGTAGTGGAAACAAACCCCTTCGAACTTCATTTTCAGTCAGGGCTTGCATTGGCGCATATACCAGCAAGGGACGGGCATATAAAGATAAGCGGTACTTTACAGAACATTCGTGGAATGTTTGCTCAAATTAAATTCTAGACACATCAATGATTATTGAGTTAAAAAAATTTGGCACAATATTGTTATCCCGTCCAGCAGGAAGGGAAGCATTCAGTGCAATTCGCCCACAAATTAAATTGGAAGAATCTAATGTGCGGGTAGATTTCAGTAACGTATTTACCCTGACTCCCTCTTGGGCGGATGAATTTCTTACCCTTCTGCTTGAATATACCAATGGTAGGGTTGAACTTCTCCCAACAGATAATTCCTCTGTTATTGCGACACTGCGCATACTTGTCGAAGCTAACCAAGGGCCCGTGGCCGATATTGCGCGTCGTTTTTTAAGCAATAACAAAAAAGAATAGGGTAAACCTAGTTTCATGTACCTTATTGGCATTGATGAAGCAGGTAGGGGTGCTCTTGCGGGGCCTGTCGTAGTGGCCGCGGTGGCCATACCCCCAGGGTTTAAATATCGCATAAAGGGGTTGCCTAAGTTGAAAGACTCAAAACAGCTTTCTTCCTCTCAAAGAGAACTTTGGTATCATTATATCTTTAATGTAAAGGGAGTGTTTACTCATGCCTCCAGAGCATACCAGGGCCAAATTGATCAGAAGAATATTACTAGAAGTGCCAATATAGTTGCGAGCCGTGCTGCAGAGGGAGTGGCTTTAGATATAGGAAAGAGACTTAAATCATTCAAGATCTTACTCGACGGGGGTTTGTATCTGGGGAGTGCAACGCACCGGTGTATAAAGGCAAGCACCCTAATCAGAGGAGACGAGCGGATTGTGGCTATTAAACTCGCGTCCATTGTGGCCAAAGTTACTAGGGACAGATATATGAGAAAACTTGCCCTTCGTTATCCAGAATATGGCTTTGAGGTTCACAAAGGATATGGTACTAGAAGGCACTTTAGAGCTCTCAAGAAATTCGGCATTTCAGAGGTCCATAGATTGACATACCTTACTGGATACCCTAATTTAAAGCCAAAGCGGAACTAAGATGTCTGTACCCAAGAAACGACATAGCAAGTCAAAAGCAAAAAGACGTCGTTCGCAACAGGGGTTGAAAAAAACCAATCTCCTTGTGTGCGCCAAGTGTGCTTCCCCCGTCTTATCCCACCGTATTTGCAAGAATTGTGGAGAGTACACTAAAGCCAAAACTAAAGCATAAAACAGCGTTTGTACCTAAAAAATGGCCACTAGACAACTGGGTAGAGGAGTCGTGATACAGTCTCTTTATGAGTGGGATTTTTATGGTCGCAAGGAGAAAATAGAGGACGTTATAGAACGCAACCTCGAAGAATTTGCTCCGGGATTTAGCGAAAAGGAATTTGTGCTTGAACTGGCGACGGGTGTAGTGGGAAAGATTGATGAACTTGATAAGATCATTGAAGCCTCGGCTCCTCAATGGCCTATCGACAAGCTTCCCATTATTGACCGTAATGCTTTGCGCATAGGATTATATGAACTCTTGCACGCGGACCGGAAAGAAGTGCCCCCAAGGGTGGCGATAAATGAAGCCATAGAACTCGCCAAAACCTACGGCGGTCACAACTCCGGGAAATTCATCAATGGCGTTATGGGAACGGTATATAGAGAAATAGGGGAGCCGGATCGCAACCCCGAAACTAGCAGAACAGGTAAGGAATAATGGAACTGGGAAAAATACAAAAAAAGATCGGGGTGAAGTTTGAAGATAAAAGCCTGCTTGAGGAAGCCTTGACTCATCGTAGCTACCTCAACGAAAATCCCCGTTGGCGTTACGGCAACAACGAACGCTTGGAATTCTTAGGAGACGCCGTTTTGGAGTTGGTAGTTACGGAAGAGCTCTTCAGGAGATTCCCCAAAAGAGAGGAGGGAAAACTCACGGTGTTGCGCGCGGCTTTGGTTAACTCAAAATCTTTGTACGAGGTAGCTAAGGTAGTGGGGTTAAATAAAGAGTTGCTTCTCTCACGCGGAGAAACCAAGGATGCCAAGGGAAAGGGAAGAGAAACCATCTCTGCAAATTCTGTGGAGGCTGTAATTGGGGCTATCTACATGGACCAGGGATATGAAAAGGCAAAGAAATTTATTGATGCCTTCGTTATTTCTAAACTCGATGAGGTGGCTAAAAACGGAGGAAAGGACGCGAAAAGTTTGGTTCAGGAGCACGCACAAGCGGATTTCAAAATTACTCCTCGGTACGAAGTACTGGATGAGAGCGGACCAGCGCACAATAGACGCTTCAAAGTGGGACTTTACTTCGAAGAAGAGCTTAAGGCGGAAGGATCTGGGACATCAAAGCAAGAGGCAGAATTAGATGCTGCCGAGAAATTCCTGGGGAACCCCGAGAAATAAAATCAGTTATGGCAGCGAAAAAGAGGTGGTTAGCTACTCTCCTGGTTTGTGTTAAAATTGGTATCTGACAATGCTTTTAAGACGACTTGAACTGCAGGGCTTTAAATCTTTCGCGGATAAAATAACCCTCGATTTATCTCATAGAGTAACAGCTATTGTGGGACCTAATGGTTCTGGCAAAAGTAATATTACCGACAGCATAAGGTGGCTTTTGGGCGAGCGTGATGCCAGAAATTTGAGGGGAGGAAAAGGGGAAGATCTTATCTTCGCCGGCACTAAAGACAAACCTCGCTCGGGTATGGCTCAAGCTACCTTGCACTTCGACAACTCTTCGGGAGCCTTGCCAG
>MHIS01000013.1:27703-29888 GCA_001817635.1 Candidatus Colwellbacteria bacterium GWA2_46_10 | reverse complement strand
GGGCGCAAGGCGCACAATGACATTGTCATCGACAACCTGGCGGTGAGCGGCGAACATGCCGCGATCATCACCATTCAGCACGACTCCTTTCTAAAAAGAGGACGCTCTCCGAAAGTTAAAAAACACAGCCTCTAACCTGGATAAGGCGAACGCTTTGATCGAGGAGTTAAAACCTCACTTGAGACTCTTGCGCCGCCAAGTTAGCAGATATGAAGGCAGGGAGGAAGCGGAGACGGAATTGAATAAACTGGAGAATCAGTTTTTTGGCGGACAACTCTATGAACTAGAGAGGGACCTGGGAGGTATCACTAAAGAAGAGAAGGAGTTGGGGCTAGGGTTGAGGGCGGAGAAAGAGAAGCTGGAGACTCTAAGGAAAACATTAATTGCCATAAAAGAAGGAGAGCCTAAATCAACTAGAGAATTAGAAGGACTTCACGGGGAGGAAGTTAAACTCCAGGGGCTAAGGGCAGATTTACAAATTGAGTTAGGTAGGGCGGAGGCTAGATTAGAGCTATCCAAAGAGAGGGAAGGATTCGATCCCCAGAAGGCCAAAGAAGCACTACGGGAGATCAAAGGTATTGCGCAGAAACTCTCAGGAGAGGGAGATTTAGAAAAAATACAATCTTCCTTGAAAAAGATCATTCAGATCATTGAAAAAAGCAGCGGTGCCTCTGGAGGTAGTCCTTCCGGCGATTTGGAAAAAGGGCAAAAAGAGTTAGTTCAGAAACTTAAGGAAATGGATACCTCCATTAATGAGATCAAGAAGAGAGAGACGTCATTGAGAGAGGGTTTGGAGGGATTCAACAAAAAGTTCTCCGAAAGTTATGAGCATCTAGACGCTCAACAAAAAAGAGTTAGCACCCTCGAAGTTCAAAATGGGGAGCTACTTATCAAAAAGGAAAGATTGGAAACCAAGCTGGAAGGCCTCTTAGAAGAGCTTAAACAAATAGGTAGAAATAGAGATTCTTTTAAAGTAGGCGGAGGAGATAGAGCTTCCATGGATGGTGATGAAATGAGAAAACGCATGATTTACTTGAGATCCCAGCTGGCAAGCATCGGTGAGATAGATGAAGGAATAGTTAAAGAGGCAAGAGAAACTGAAGAGAGATTCGAGTTTTTGAGTAAGCAGGTAGCGGATCTAGAAAAAGCCAGTGCGGACTTAGAGGGATTGATAAAAGAGTTAGATTTGAAGATCCACGAAGATTTCACTTTTGCTATGAGTAAAATAAACGAGGAATTTGCGAAGCTGATCAAGATTGTTTTTGGAGGAGGGACGGGATCTATGAAGTTAGAAAAAATCGTAAAAACCAAGGAAAGTGAAAACGAGGAGGTAAATGAAAGTTCAGAGGAAGTTAAAATCCCAGGCATTTTGGTAGACGTGACCTTGCCCAAGAAAAGAGTTAAGGGTCTCGACGTACTCTCGGGTGGGGAGAGGGCTTTGGTTTCCATAGCCGCTCTTTTCTCTTTGATTTCGGTAAGCTCCCCACCATTCCTTTTTTTGGATGAAGTAGATGCCGCCCTCGATGAGAGGAATGCCAAACGCTTCGGGGATATCGTAAAAGAGTTTTCCAAGCATACCCAATTCGTAATTGTGACCCACAACCGTGCCACCATGGAGTCAGCGGACGTGCTCTACGGTGTCACTATGTCCAAGGATGGTACTAGTAAGCTAGTCTCTTTGAAGTTGACGTAGGAAGACAAGATGCATATTATAGCCCAAGCATGTTAGTCATAAGATTAAGATTGATAGGAAAAAAGGGACAGCACTCTTTCAGGGTGGTCGTCCAGGAAAAACGCTCGAAACTACAGGGTGCCTTTACCGACGATTTGGGTTGGTTCAATCCGCATACTAATCAGATCAAGATTAACCAGGAGCGCCTTAAACACTGGTTAGACAACGGTGCTCAGCTTACAGAGAGTATGCAGAAGGTCATTAAGAATGCCCAGAATTCGTCTGAAGTTAAGACATTTGTGGGCAGGACTAGAGCCAAGAAAAAGAAAAAGGAAAAGCTGGCAGAGAAGCACCCTCCCCAGGTAACGCCAGAGGCACCTACCGCTGAGGTAGAGGCCGCACCAAACACAGAGCAAGTAGAGAGCCCAGAGGAACCCAAAGCAGAAGGATAAAGGTCGTTTCGGAATAAAGATTTGAACAGAATGGCAAGCTCAGAATACTCAGATCAGCAGT
>MHIS01000013.1:24576-27674 GCA_001817635.1 Candidatus Colwellbacteria bacterium GWA2_46_10 | reverse complement strand
GATCTCTTTTGAAAATAGTAGGCGTTAAGAACAACGCCCGCGTCAATTTGAAGATCGAAGAGCCAGAAGGTGGTCGCAGACCAAGAATGGAACGTCGAGAGGAGGGGGGAGAAAGGCACGAAAGAAAAGAAGGCTTTGATATGGGTGGCACGACGGTTGGTCAGGTCATAGACGATATTAAGAAAGATTTATAAAATCTGAGGCGTCTTGGAACAAAAGCCACATACGTGGCTTTTGTTTTCTAGGATTAAGCTATAATTTTAAAGATGACATTTCATATTCTCACAATATTTCCAGAACTCTTTGAACCGTATCTTTCGGAGTCCATCATCGGGAGAGGTATCCAAAGCGGCAAGATCAAGACCAAAATCTATGACCTCAGAAGGTTTACTTTAAGCAAACATTATAAAGTTGACGGTAAGGCGTATGGCGGTGGCCCCGGTATGGTTCTCGGAGTGGAACCTTTATCCAGAGCCCTAAGCCAGATTCTCAAAGGGAAATCCAAAAGAAAAACGTTAGTTGTTTTAACTGATCCATCCGGGAAAAGTTTTTCTAATCAGCTGGCGGCTGCTTGGGCAAAAAAATATGAACACATAGTGGTGGTGGCCGGCCGTTATGAAGGTTTTGACCAAAGAATCAAGTCGGTTGTTAAAAACGGTATGGGGTTTGCAGTACAAGAGATTTCGGTTGGCCCATTCGTGGTAACTGGTGGAGAAATCCCGGCGCTGTTGATGATCGACGCCACTGCTCGTCAGATCCCGGGGGTCTTGGGCAAAAATGAATCTCTCGAGGAGGCCCGGTATGGCGTTGGAGTATCCGCGTACACCAGGCCGGAAATATTCAAATTCAAAGGCAAAACGTACAAAGTGCCGGCAGTGCTACTCTCCGGAGATCACGGTAAGATAGATAAATGGCGCAAGGGAAGGGGGAATAAGTAGGATAAACCCTTGCCTTGGAGGCCCGTTTAGTGCTATTCTTTGGCTCGCAATCTTATGGCAGAAAAAGAGATTATAGAGACAGTAACTAAGGAAAATACCGCTCAGTTAGAGGCGGATTCTTTGAGTCCTGAAGAAACTGAGATGGTTAAAGAGATGATGGATCTAGGCGTATTCTACGGCAGTTCCAAGGCGCGCACCAACCCCAAAATGCGCAAGTACATTTTGACCAACAGGTCCGGATTTAGCGTAATCGACCTAGAGAAGACCCTAGAAGGCCTCAAAAAGACCAGCGTTGCCATAGAGGGAGTCGTAGTGAACGGCGGTATGGTTTTACTCGTCGGCATTGCTCCTTCAGTAAAGGGGACGATAAAACAGATGGCCGATGAGCTCGATCTGCCCTATGTGGCCGCAAGGTGGCTCGGAGGAACACTCACTAACTTCGAAACTATTTCTAAGAGGATTAACCACCTCAAGAAACTCAAGGAGGAAAAAGCTAACGGGGATTGGAATAAATATACGAAGAAAGAACAGTTAGATCTGGAAAAAGAGTTGACCAAACTCGCCAGACTCTTCGGCGGTTTGGAAAAGATGAACAAACTTCCTCAAATGGTTTTTGTGGCTGACGTATCCAGCAACGTTACTCCCGCTAAAGAAGCTAAGAGTTTAGGCATTCCAGTTGCTGGAATTATTAACACCGATGCTAATCCAAAATTGGTAGACTATGGTATAGCCGCTAATGAGAGAAATGCCAAGAGCGCGGAATTTATCTTGGAGAAGGTAAAAAACGTGATTAGCGAAGCCAAGACAAAACAAGTTACAGTCGTACCTGGGGAGGTTACTAAGGAAAAGTAAGAAAAAATAATGGCGGACGCTAGTGCTGTAAAAAAACTTAGGGATTTGACCGGAGCAGGTGTTATGGATGTCAAAAGTGCTCTGGAGGAAGCGGGGAATGATTTTGATAAGGCGGCAGAGATCATCAAAGAAAAAGGATTAGCGAAGGCTGATAAGAAAGCGGAGCGCGAGATCAAAGCGGGTATCATTAAGACTTACACTCACAACGACCGCGTAGGTGTGGTTTTGAAATTGGGTTGCGAAACTGACTTTGTGGCTAGATCGGAACCCTTCCGAGAGTTAGCCCACAATTTAGCTGTGCACATAGTGGCCATGAATCCAGCAAATGTTGAAGAACTTATGGCCCAACCCTTTGTGAAGGATGAAAAAACTTCTGTGGAGAATTTAGTGAAAGGAGTAATAGCTAAGACGGGGGAGAATATAAGGATTGATGAGTTCTATCGCCTAGAACTCTAAATTCTTGTAAAATAGCAAAGATGCAAAGCCTTTTCCTGGAACTAACTCTACTTGTATCGCTGGCGGTTATCGTCTACCTCATGTCAGCTGCTATTCCTAGAATTGAGGACAAGAAGGAGGGGGACGATGGAGGTTCCAAGCGTTCCAGCTTGCCTTTAGACAAATTGGATGAGGTGCTGTTGAAGGCCAAGGATAAGTTTTTGCATAAGATGAAAGTTTTGGTAATGAAAGCGGACAACTTGATTAGCAAACAGCTTAAGAGTAAGAAGAACTTGTAAGCAAAAGTGGGTAGTACGCAGCGCCTTATCCGTCTGGTATAGTTAATGGACTGGATGGAGGAATATGCCTCTAGCTTGCGTAGGTAGACCCGTAGGGGGCGGGAGCAGACTGTAAATCTGTCGTCCGAAAGGGCCCCGTGAGTTCGACTCTCACCCTGCGCACCAGATGCCAGGATAGCTCAGCTGGTAGAGCAATGCTTTTGTAAAGCAAAGGTCGTGGGTTCGAATCCCTCTCCTGGCTCCAAATGAAAATTCATTTCGTAGGTATAGGGGGTATCGGGGCAAGCGCACTAGCCAGATTTCTCTTATCTGAAGGAAATGAAGTATCCGGATCTGATTTAGTCGGATCAAAGTTGACTGAAGATCTTCAATCAGAAGGGATTAAGGTTGTTATAGGGGAACCATCCGGAGATAACATTCCGGAGGGAACAGAGAAAGTTATTTATACAGTTGCGGTTGGGGAAGAAGATTTAGAACTCCAAAAGGCTAAAGAATTAGGCATCACATTACAAACATATCCCCAGGCATTAGGGGAATTATCTAAAAACTATTTCACCATTGCCGTTACGGGTTC
>MHIS01000013.1:0-24523 GCA_001817635.1 Candidatus Colwellbacteria bacterium GWA2_46_10 | reverse complement strand
CTTTTTGTAATTACATTCCTCAAATCACCGTAGTTACGAATGTAGATGCCGAACACCTAGACACTTACGGAAACATAAAAGGAGTGGTGGAGGGGTTTAACCACTATCTAAAGCAACTACCGGATACTTCGGAGGCGATTTTGAACAAAGACGATAAACATACCCCGGGCATTGAACAGGGGGTTAAGGCAAAAATCCATTATTTCACAGAGCCCGCAGAGAAATGGCCCTTGCAGATACCGGGGAAGTTCAATCAGTTGAATGCTGAAGCCGCCTGGCTTGCGGTCGAGATGGTTGGGGTAACAAGGAAACAGGCTAGAGGGGCAGTTAGCGAATATAAGGGAGCATGGAGGCGTATGGAAAAGTTAACTCCCAAGGAGAACGAGTTTGGAGATGCCATATTTTTTTCAGATTACGGACACCATCCAACAGAAGTGAGGGCAACCCTCAAAGCCATAAAAGATCAGTATCCCGGAAAATCCCTCACAGTTGTTTTCCAGCCTCACCAGATAAGGAGGCTTACGGAACTTTTCGATGAGTTCGTAAATGCCTTTGACGCTGCAGATAAGGTAATTTTAATGCCGGTATACAAAGTGGCGGGAAGAGATCTAGATACGGGCAAAACCAGCGAGGAGCTTTGCCAGACCCTCAAGGATAAAGGGTTGAAAGACGTAAGCGTGGCCGGAAGTGTCGAGGGGGCCCTTGATGAATTAAGGGGAGGGGTGATAGTCTTTATGGGCGCTGGTAGCATAGATCAACAGGTAAGGGAGTACTTCCGATCCGAACTACTGCCAGAGTAGTTCAGTGGTAGAACGCTTTCTTGGTAAGAAAGAGGCCGGGAGTTCGATCCTCCCCTCTGGCTCCAGACTTAAGTAAAACATGGGTTTAAAGTCAAAATTCAGCGAAAACCTAATATCCCTTAAATGTAGCGTCTGCGGTCGCAAGAATTACTATACCCGCAAGAATAAACGCTCTGTAGAGCGCAAGGTGGAGTTCAAAAAGCATTGTAAGTGGTGCAAGAAGCACACCATTCACAAGGAGAGCAAGCTCAAATAACATCTTGACAGTCAAAGGGTTAACTGTATTATTAACCCTATAATCCGCAGACAGTGGGCAAACAATAAGACCCACCGAGGAAATTTTTTCTGGTTGCGGGTTCACGCAGCTTTTTTATTACAATGGCCATAACTAAAAATCAAAAGACGGACATCATAAAGGAGGGGAGTACTGACCTGGATAAAGCCAATGCTCTCATCTTTACCGACTTTACCGGTACGAGCGTTAGCGACCTTGGCCAGTTAAGAAGTGATCTAAGAGAAAATGACAGCAAGCTCAAGGTTATTAAAAAGCGTCTCCTTAAAATCGTTTTTGGGGAAAAGAAGGTTGATGTAGACCCGGTTGATTTTGAAGGCACGCTCGGTACGGTTTTTGTAAGGGGAGGGCTTTCGGAGACCGCCGGATCTTTGTACCGTTTTTCCAAGACCCATGAAAAGTTCAAATTGCTCGGGGGATATGACTTAACCAAGAAAGAATTGATTAGCGAGAAAGATATTAATGCTATCGGAAGCTTGCCTCCGAGAAAAGAGCTCTTGGGACAAGTGGTTGGGACTATTGCCGCACCCCTTAGAGCACTCATGTACATTTTGAGTGAAAAGTCTAAGAAGGCGTAGACGATAAGGTCGAAGAAAATTATTGAATAACAAAATGGCTGAAGAAACAAAAGAAGAAACTAAGGCTACAGAAGTTCATGAGGAAGAGGTTGACCTTGGAGAGGCTGGCAAAAAGTATCAAAGTCTGATCGAGAACATAGAAAAGCTTTCTGTGGTTGAACTCGCCGAGCTAATCAAAGTGCTGGAGAAGAAATTCGGTGTGAGCGCGGCCGCTCCTGTAGCTGCTGCCGTCGGAGCCGTTGAAGAGAAGGATGCGTTCAACGTGGTAATCAAATCTTCTGGAGATCAAAAGATCAATGTGATCAAAGCACTAAGAGAAATTACTGGGCTAGGTCTCAAAGAAGCAAAGGATATGTCCGAGAAGGTTCCTGCAACCGTTAAGGAGGGAGCAAAGAAAGAAGAAGCCGAAACTATGAAAGCTAAGCTTGAAGCGGCGGGCGCTACCGTTGAACTGCAGTAAACCAGAGACTTCTACTTTTTTACAAGACACCGCCCCAGGGCGGTGTCTTGTTTTCTATCCACAATTGACGAGTGAGGAATGGTGGTCTAGACTGTAGGGAATGTGGGGAATTGTGGATAACTATGTGGATAACCCTACATATCTGTGGATAAAACAATGTTTATAGGAGAATTTCAGCACAATTTAGACGTTAAGGGCCGAATGGCCATTCCAGCCAAGTTTAGGCGTAGCGTCTCTGGTGGGGCCATTATCACACGCGGTCTGGATCACTGCCTTTTCATATTCACGAAAAAAGATTGGGAGAAGCTCGCAGAAAAATTGGTTACTTTACCCCTAGCCCAGGCTAATTCCAGGGCCTTCGTGAGGTTAATGCTCTCGGGTGCCTCCGATGCGGAAATCGATTCCCAGGGGAGGGTTTTAATACCGGATTACCTAAGAAGCTACGCAGGGCTCAAAAAGGCCACCAAGGTTATAGGCGTCTATAACCGTATTGAGGTCTGGAATGACGCTGCGTGGCAGAAGTACAAGGCCAAAACGGAAGGATCCTCAGACGAGATTGCCGAGAAGATGGCAGACCTGGGGATCTAAGATGGCCCACGTACCTGTTCTTTTAAAGGAAGTTTTGGAAATGCTTGACCCAAAACCGGGAGAGGCAATGGTGGATGCAACCCTAGGGGCGGCAGGGCACGGTTTGCAGATCGCCAAAGGGCTTTCTCCAGGAGGAAGTTTTGTAGGTATCGATTGGGATTGGCAAGGGCTGACGGCGGCTAAGGAGATCTTGGGAAAAGAGAACCTCGACCTCAAGAAGCTTGTTTTGGTGGAAGACAACTATGCAAGGCTCGGAGAGATTTTAGAAGAGGAATCTTTGGAGAAGATAGATGGTTTGTTAGTAGATTTGGGGTTTTCTTCAGACCAGCTAGATGACGGAAGAGGATTTTCTTTCAAAGGAAAGGAAGAGCCACTGAAGATGACGTACAGCGAGAAGGCGCTCCCCGTGTACCAGATGTTGCCTCAATTGGGTGAACAGAAACTCATTGAGATCATTAGGGAGTTTAGCGATGAAAGGTACGCTCCGAGGATTGCCAAGGCGATTGTGGAAAGGAGACGCCAAGGGTTATCGATCGTCACCAACAAAGATCTGGCGGAGGTAGTGAGAAGAGCAGTTCCAAAAAACTATGAAAGGGGAAGGATAGACCCGGCCACGAGAACCTTTATGGCACTTAGGATATACGCAAATAACGAGTTGGATAACATTCGAGGCTTGCTAGGGAGTCTAGAGAGCGTGATGGGTGTCGGAGGCAGAGTAGTGATCATCTCGTATCACTCGAAAGAAGATGTGATCATCAAAGATTTTCTTAAAGATATGGCCTGGAATGGCAGAGCAAAACTTCTCAACAAGAAAGTTATCAAAGCATCGAAGGAAGAAGTGGAAATTAACCCTCGGAGTCGAAGCGCCAAACTAAGAGCAATACAAATACAATGACCATAGTACAACCTAAAAAAGAAATAGATTTGAAAAGATGCAGAGCGCTGTGCGTCTCTGGCGTAGTTTTGATGCTGGGCGCGGCCCTCTTTAGCTACTTGAGTTTGGTAGGGCTACGACACGATATATTAAAAACCAGAAAGGGTCTCGAGGAGTTGAAGGTGGCTAACGCAGAACTCAAAAATACCTATTACACCTTTACGAGTAATGATAATCTGGAAAAGCTAGCTCTAGAATTGGGTTTAATTAAAGATCGTACTCCACAATGGGCACTCGCGTCACAGCGTTAGTTTGGTTGTTTTCGTTGGCTTTTGCCCTGCTGGGTTATCGTTTCTATGACGTTCAATTAAGCCAGGGCGACTATTACGGCAAACAAGCCTCTGCGAGCTACACCATTGGAGGTTATTTGGTTCCCAAGAGGGGCAGTATCTATTTTTCAGACAAGAACGGAGAGCAATTCCCGGCGGCCGTTAACAAAGAATATCCGGTGGTATACGCAATTCCCAGCGAGGTGGAAGACCCGGTTGCAACTGCCGCTGCCCTGGCTCCCATAGTCCAAGATATTTCACAGAGCGACCTAGAAGCGACCCTTAGCAAAAAGGATGATCCCTACGAGCCTTTAATAAAAAGACCCACAGAGGAGCAAACCCAAGCCATACGGGACGCCGCTTTGGTTGGCGTGTACGTTGGTTCTGGATTGGATAGATTCTACCCGTTAGGGAAAACGGGCGCTCACGTATTGGGATTTGCCTCTACCAATGAGTCATATTGGTTGGGCCAGTATGGAGTTGAGAGCTACTACAACCAAATTTTAGGTGGAGTTCCGGGAGAGGCGAGCGGGGACAAAATTAAGGAACCCAAGAACGGGAAAGATATTGAGTTGACGATAGATCCAAATATTCAGTCCCACTCAGAGGAAATTCTTTCTACACTAGTTGAAGATTACCGAGGTGAAGGAGGAACGGTAATTGTGGCGGAGCCGAAGACAGGGAAGATCTTGGCTATGGCGAGTTATCCCAGCTTTGATCCGAACGATTACGGCACATTCGATATCGGGAGTTTCCTTAACCCATCTGTCCAATCTATCTATGAGCCCGGTTCAATTTTCAAAGTGATCACGATGGCTTCCGCGTTGGATGCCGGGAAAATAACTCCGGATACCACCTACTACGATTCGGGAGAGCTCACTTTGAACGAACACACTATCAGGAACTGGGACCTTAAATCTTACGGTACCGTTACGATGACGAATGTCATAGAGAAATCCCTCAACACCGGTGCTGCTTTTGCCGAAAGGCAATTAGGCCATGAAAACTTTTACGAATACCTTAAAAAGTTTGGGCTGAAGGATCAAACCCAGATTGACCTCCCCGGTGAGGTAACGGGAAGCCTTTTGCCCCTGGAGCAGGATATACAAGACATTAACTTTGCAACCGCAAGTTTCGGGCAAGGCATCTCAATTACTCCCATCAGGCTGATTATGGCGATCTCCGCCATAGCTAACGGCGGAGATTTAATGAGGCCGTATGTGAATGCGAGCAACAAGCCTCAGAAAATGGGGAGGGCTGTTTCTAAAGATGCCTCGAGGCAAACAGTAGAAATGATGGTTTCGGCGGTTGATAAAGCTCAGATCGCGAGAATCTCCGGATATACTGTTGCCGGGAAAACTGGTACAGCCCAGGTTCCTAAAACAAACGGAGGAGGGTATACAGACGAGGTGATCAATACCTACGTCGGATTTGCTCCGGCCTATGATCCAGAGTTCATTATTCTGATTAGATTAGATAAACCGTATGGCGCTCCTCTTGCCGGATTGACGGTTGTGCCGACCTTTAGAGAATTGGCCCAGTATGTCATCAACTATTACAACGTACCGCCAGACAGGATTGATATGGAGTAGGTTTTTTGGAATAATGGTGGTTGCTAGGCCCCGTCGTCTAGTGGCCTAGGACGCTGGCCTCTCACGCCGGAAACACGAGTTCGAGTCTCGTCGGGGTCACAATAAGGAAATCTGCACACAAGACTGGCTATTTGACATATAGACCGCAATATGGTATGTATTATGGCAAGTTCTTTCACACAATATTAAATCTTAAGTTAGTTGCTACCCACACCTTAGGACAGCGTTTTGTGTTCCACGGATGGAGCACAAAACGCTGTCCTAAGACACCACGGAAAGAACTGTGGTGGGGACGCAACTAGCGGTCAGCCCTATGCTCCGATTGGAGTCAGAGGTATGCCGCAGGAGGGAACATAATGTCCGATCAGCTCATTGAGTTCGCGGGCCAGGTGGTCCGTGCACTTCCTCGTGATTTGGGTCAAGACACCATGCAGGGGTGGATCTCCAATCTGGAGTCGCTCCGGCAGGCGCTTCGTAAGGCGCTGGCCCCGACAAACGTTTTTCCCGTTTGGAAGACGATCACGTTGGGCACCTACAAGAGCGCGTCAGCGCTCCAGAAGGCACTCAAGAGTGGTGGGTACCAAGTGAGTGGCTGGGCCAAGGACCTCATGTCCCGACCCGACTTCACGCTGGCCACCAAGCAGGTGAAGGTGAATCTGTACCGAGTCACCGGTAAGGAGCTCGGATTCCAGAACGCCAGGCCGCTCAGGGAGATCTACGCCCGCGCTGCGGAGTATGGCCTCAAACCCTGCCCAGCGGAAGCAGGACCGCTAGTCCGGCTCGGATATCCTGAGCAACCGCAAGGCGAAGTGGTCACCATGGCCATGGAGCCGGTTACGGGCTCGGGTGGCTATCTGCGCCTGTTCTACGTGGATCGCGGCTTCGATGAGCGGTGGCTGGACACGGGCTGGAGTTCTCCTGGGGACGTGTGGAATCCCGAGTACGAGTTCGTCTTTGCGGGTAGCTAGGCCCTTGGTCCCTTGGACCCTCCATTCACCCCTTGGTGAGTGGAGGGTCCTCGGGACTGTTTTTATTTTGGGTGTGGGTATTTTAAAATTAGAAATGGATAGTAGGCGAATCTGCGGGCGGTTACGGCTTCCCGCGGCTGAATTCCAAGACTGCAAAAACAGTCTAAATAATGAAGCTACCCGGTGCGGAGCGCTAAGTGAGACAGCTCACGAGTACGATGCAACCCTAAGAGTATTCGAGGGGTGGTGGTATAGATGGCGCTCTGTACACTACGGACTCGGATGGCAATCTGAACCTGTTCAACGTGGATCACGACAACGATGAGCGGTGGCTGAACACGAACTGGAGTAATCCTGAGAACGTGTGGAATCCCGAGAACGAGTTCGTCTTTGCGGATTTCTTCATTTACTAGATCCGCTGGGAGCGGTGCTAACTGCTCCCAGCATAGGATTTATTTAGAAAGTGCCCTGTTCCAGCCACCAAGCATTTTCCCGATTTCAATTAAGTGTTCAGATAAACGGATGAATTTTTTGTTGTCCAGTACTTTTACCTCCCATGCAATTTGCAGGAAAAATTTAAGTATATCAAGTTTTGTGGATGCTTCTCGGAGACACGGAGTTTTTTCTTTTTGTGGCAGGTAGTGCGCTCTCAAAATTAAATCAATGATTTCTATAAAAAGAGTATCAATTTTGTGTCCCAACGTGTGTCTGGAGATTTTTGGAAAGTGTAATAAGAATTCCTGCCAAAGTTTGTATGCTAAGACAAGTCTTTGGACAATTGGAAGAGGTTCTAGGGGAATTAGCTGTTCGTTTTTATGAAAAGGCACTTGACTCATAGTTTTCAAGATATTGTTAGTACCGAGAGTCTACTCTACGCCTGGCCTGAATTTCTGAGGGGCAAGAGAACAAGACGAGACGTACAATATTTCCAATTCTACCTTACCGACAACATTTTTGTACTTCGCGATGACTTGGCAGATAAAACCTATCGTCACGGCCAATATAACACGTTTCATATCACCGACCCCAAGCCTCGTGTTATTCACAAAGCACCTGTGCGAGATCGCTTGGTTCATCATGCCCTTTACAAAATATTGTACCCATTCTTTGATAAAACCTTCATTGCTAACTCATACTCGTGTCGTGAAAGTAGGGGAACCCATAAGGCAATAGGTAAATTTAACCAGCTGGCACGTAAGGTGGGCGAGAATCATGCTCACACTTGTTGGGTTCTGAAATGCGACATCAAACAGTTCTTTGCCAATATAAATCACCAAATCCTTTTGAGAATCTTGGGCGAATATATACCAGACAAGGATATTATGTGGTTGTGTAAAGAAATTATCAGCAGTTTCCACTCTAGTAAACCGGGTGTTGGTTTACCACTTGGCAATCTCACCTCACAACTCTTTGTCAACATATATATGAACAAGTTTGACCAGTTTGTGAAACACGAGATGAAAACAAAATACTATATTCGCTACGCCGATGATTTTGTCGTTATGTCTCGCGACAAAAGTTATCTTTTGGCTCAGATTTTCAAGATCAGAGAATTTCTAAAAACAGAGCTTCAGCTAACTGCACATAAGATATCTATACGCACGGTGGCTTCCGGCGTGGATTTTCTGGGCTGGGTTCATTTCCCAGATTATCGAGTGTTAAGAACGGCGACTAAACGACGGATGTTTCGCAATATTAGTAATAGCAACGGGGATGAAGTCATCATCCAATCGTATCTGGGATTGCTCAGCCATGGGAATACACATAAGCTGCAGGGAGAGATACTGGAGCTAGTAAATATATATCACTCGAAAAGAGTTGCTGGTGCGGTATAATTACACTGTGGCTAAAGACCGTATGAGGGAAGCGATCGTAAACTTCCCAAAACAATTTAAATATGAGCCCAAAGTAGAAAATGCTGTTGGGCATCTGGTGAAGTTTGAGCGCTTTGCCCTTATGGGCATGGGGGGTTCTGCCTTGATCGGAGATCTTATTAAAAAGCTTGATCCAGATTTAGACATCGTAGTGCACAAGGGTTATGGCCTTCCTAGGGGCGTAGATCTAAACGGAAGACTTTTGATCTTTGTTTCGTATTCTGGAAATACCGAAGAAACCTTGGATGCTTTTGATTATGCACTCAAAGCGGGGCATCATTTGGCGGTTGTTGGTACCGGCGGGAAACTTTTGGATAAGGCAAAAAAGATCGGGATCTTGTATGTGGAGTTGCCCAATACCGATGTTCAGCCAAGGGTCTCTTTAGGTTTTCAAATACGGGCCGTGTTGACGCTGATGCAGCAAAGTGGGCTTTACAAAGAAGTTGGCAAGTTAGCTACCGTCAACTTCAAGGGACTGGAGAAGGAAGGAGAGAAATTGGCCAAAGGGATTGCGGGCAAAATTCCCTTGATCTATGCCTCCGGAGACAATGGAACTATCGCGTACAACTGGAAGATCAAGTTCAACGAAACAGGTAAAATCCCAGCTTTCTGGAGTGTGTTGCCAGAGGCTAATCACAACGAGATCAATGGGTTTGGTGGCACCGAGAAGAAGCTATCAAACTTCGTTTGTTTGTTTATAAAAGACGATAGAGATCACTCGAGAGTCAAAAAACGCATGACAGTTTTGGGGGCGGTATATAAAGAACTTGGGCTGTCGGTTAAAACGATACCTCTAAAGGGCAAAAGCGAAGCGCAGAAGTTATTTGGCTCCTTGATCTTAGGAGATTGGACTGCCTATTACACAGCCAAAGTGTACGGCAATGAGGCTAACGAGGTACCGTTGGTGAAGAAATTCAAGAAACTAATTGGATGATCAAGGACAGGATTGTCTCAGGGTCCTTTGTCTTTAGCGGATTGATGCTCATGATAAGCAGTATCGTTGCGCTGTTGAGCCTGCCGACGAATGCCGGGGATATCATTATCCGCTTTGATAACTACCACAACGAAGTAGTCTGGGCAGGGAGTTTTGCCCTCTTCTTCGGAGTTATTCTTACGGCAGCGGCGGTAGTTTTGATAAACTTCCTATTGGTGCGGCACATATACCCGAAAGAACGCTTTTTGGCGTATTTGCTCTCCGTGGGTACGGGGGCAGTCTCCTTGCTCTTTGCGGTAGGGACGTTTGCTATTACATTAATCAACTAAATTCTTGACTTAGAAAGCAAAAAGCCACTATCATACGGGAGCTTATGTTCGCAGTAATTGAAACCGGAGGCAAACAATACCGTGTTGCCCAAGGAGATAAAGTGAAAATAGAGAAGATAAAAGCCGATAAGGAGGGCGGCTTTGTTTTTGATAAGGTGCTTCTCGTGAATACGGGTAAAGAAATTAAGGTGGGAACTCCCCACGTGGCGGGAGCCAAAGTAGAAGCTAAGGTCTTAAGGGACGATAAGGCAAAGACAATAGTAGTTTTCAAATACAAACCTAAAAAGCGTTATCGTGTAAAGAAGGGGCATAGGCAGCAGTTTACCGAGGTGGAGATCTCAAAAATAAGCGGCTAGGCCGCTTATTTTTATGCGTGATATAATTCATTTGCGATGTTGCGATTACAAAATACCCTAACCCGCAAGAAGGAGAACTTTAAGCCTATTCGTAAGCAAGAGGTACGCATGTATACTTGTGGTCCGACGGTATACGACGTTGCCCATATAGGGAATTTGCGCACCTACGTTTTCGAAGATGTTTTGAGACGCTCCTTGGAGTTTCTCGGGTACAAAGTTACCCAGGTGATGAATATTACTGACGTAGAAGACAAAATTATCAACAAAGCCAAAGAGCAAAAGAAAAGAATTGGAGAAGTCACCAAGGTATACACCAAAAAGTTTTTCGAAGACATCAAGAGTTTGAATATAGAAGAAGTTGAGGTATATCCCCTAGCCACGGCTCATGTCAAAGAAATAGTGGAACTCATCCAGTCCTTGATGAAAAAGGGATTCGCGTATCAGGGGGATGACGGCTCTATATACTTCGATATTTCCAAGTTCAAGAAATACGGGAAACTGGTGGGCTTGGGGAAGATTGCTATCAAGGACGGTGCCAGGGTTTCTGCAGATGAATACAGCAAAGATAATGTAAGGGATTTTGTACTTTGGAAAACAAAGAAAAAGGGTGAACCGTCTTGGAGGAGTCCTTTTGGAGGAGGGAGGCCGGGTTGGCACATCGAGTGTTCTGCGATGAGTATGCGTTATCTTGGTAAATCATTTGATATCCATACCGGCGGGGTGGACAACATATTTCCTCACCACGAAAACGAGATCGCTCAATCAGAGGCTGCTACGGGGAAGAAATTCGTAAACTACTGGCTTCATGGAGAACACCTATTAGTTGGAGGCGAAAGGATGGCAAAATCCGCCAAGAACTTCTTTACGCTTGATGATGTGGAAAAGAGGGGATATATGCCCCTGGCTTTTAGATACTTTGTCCTGGGGGCTCACTACAGGAGCAAACTGAATTTTACCTGGACTGCGTTGGAATCAGCCCAAAGCGGGTTATGGAACCTATGGAGGGAGCTTGGCAGGCTGAAGTTCCTTTCCGAGCACGATAAGTTCAAGAATAACAGGGAGTTGGTTGGCAAGCTGGAGGCCCTTTTCAAGGCGGCGGTTGAGGACGATCTGAATATTCCAGGGAGCATGGCGGCGCTACGCCGGGTAATGAGCGACCCCGATATCTCCCCAAGTGAGAAGAGAAGGCTGATTTTTAAGATGGATAAGGTGTTGGGCCTGGATTTAGCTTACGCAGATGTGCTCTCCAAGATCCCGGTTCATATCAAGGCTTTGGTCGTAGGAAGAGAGCTTTTAAGGAGAAATCAACAGTTTGTTAAGGCTGACACTTTGAGGCACAAGGTAGAATCGTTAGGATACGAGGTAGAAGATACATCGTACGGACCCTTCATATGGCCAAACTACAACCGAAAATCCCACCACAAGACATAGAAGCCGAACAATCTGTTCTGGGGGCTTTGATGATCGACAAAGATGCCGTTGCTTCCGTAGCGGATCTTTTAGTTCCGGATGATTTCTACAAGAAAGCTCACGGGGTGATCTTCGAGGCTGTTCTTAAACTTTGGAGCAAACGTGAACCCATAGATATATTGAGTGTTACTTCAGAGCTCAAGAACAAGAAACAGCTTGAGGAAGTGGGTGGCTCCAGCTACCTTGCGGAGTTAGTGGATTCAGTTCCTACCTCTTCCCACGTCTTGCACTACGGCAAGATCGTCAAAGAAAAGAGGATCCTCCGGGATTTGATCAACATATCGGCGACCATCACTCAAGAAGCCTTTCTCGCCGAGGAAGAGATTGATAACTTCCTGGATCAGGTTGAAAAGAAGATCTTTGCGATATCGCAGAAATCTGTCTCCAAAAACTTTATGCCGATTAGGGATGAGCTTCTCACAGCCTATGAACGTATTGAAAAGCTTCATGAAGGAGGAGGGGAGAAGTACCGGGGTATACCAACTGGTTTTACGGATCTGGACAATATTCTCTCCGGTTTGCAGCGTTCAGACTTGATCATTGTCGGTGCCCGCCCCTCGTACGGGAAAACCTCTTTTGTTCTGGATATTGCAAGACATATTGCCGTAAACCTGCAGGCTCCCGTTGGGGTATTTTCTCTGGAGATGAGCAGAGAACAGGTAATTGACAGATTCATTGCCGCAGAGGCCCAAGTTGATCTGTGGAAATTGCGCACGGGAAGGCTCAAAGACGATTTGGATTTTCAGATGATCCAAGCAGCGCTTGATAAGTTGAGTTCCGCACCCTTGTTTGTGGATGACACTCCTTCCCCAAGTATTATCCAGATGCGCTCCATGGCGAGGCGTTTGCAGGCCGAACACAAGGGTTTGGCGCTTATAGTCATCGACTACCTCCAGCTGGTTCAACCACGCACGGGAAGCGACAATATGGTGCAACAGGTGACGGAGATCTCAAGAGGGTTGAAAGGATTGGCGAGAGAGCTTGCTGTCCCGGTACTGGCCGTCTCCCAGCTTTCAAGGGGTGTTGAACAGCGTGAGGTCAAGGTGCCGAGACTTTCCGATCTTAGAGAGTCAGGTTCTATTGAACAGGATGCGGATGTAGTTATGTTCGTGCACCCCAAAGACAGGGGAAGGGTGGATGTTTCTCCGGAGGACGAGAATATCACCGAGATCATCATTGCTAAACACCGTAATGGTCCTTTAGGTACGGTGAAGCTCTATTGGGACAAGCAGAAAGTAAGCTTCCGCAATTTAGAGAAACTTCATGAGAACGCCGAAGGCAATTAAGAGATTGGTTGATATCCTGGCGGCGTTGCCGGGGATCGGACCCCGCCAAGCTGTGCGGCTGGCTTTTTATTTGATAAGGCAGGGGAAAAGTTCTCAGAAGGAGTTAGAGGAGGCGATAGCTTCGTTGCAACTGGTCGGTATTTGCAGCCGTTGTTTCTACATCCACGAGGGGGAGGGGCTTTGTGAGATATGTGCTGACGAGAAAAGAGACAAGAGCATTATTGCGATAGTGGAAAAAGAGACTGACCTTATGTCTATTGAAAGTACCGGCAAATTCAAAGGAAGGTTTTTGGTTTTGGGAGAGTTTGGAAGGGGGGGATTACTGGAGGCAGATCAAAAACTGAAGCTCAAAAGTTTGAGAAGCTGGATTACGAAAGAGCTAGGAGGAAAAGCGAAAGAGATTATCGTAGCCTTCAATCCTAATACTCAAGGAGACTTTCTGGCTACGCAGATTACCAAAGAATTAGAGGGAGTTGCGGAGAAGACGACCCGCTTGGGAATGGGGATACCGTCTGGTGGTGAAATCGAGTTTGCTGATGAAGAAACTCTGGGAAGTGCGTTAGAGAGAAGAAATTAGCCTAGGATGGATTTGGGTCCCGTCCCTGACTGGGACTATATATCTAAAAAAGCAAACACCCGCTATCCTTTTCCGACAGGATAGCGGGGTTGCTGCCGTCGGGGATGCGGGTTTGTGTGTGTCTGAATGGCCCTCAGTAGGGCAACCTGGCTCCGTGGTCGACCAGAACCTGTCCTGGTTTGACGTGGAGCTGGTAGGAGCTGATGGATGATTCCTCATCGATGAGGAGGGTGGCTCCACAGAGAATGGCGACACTGGTCGTCCCACACAGGAGTCCGAACATCCCGCTCCCGTCTACGCCGGTTTGAAGCGCCACGTCGTAGTCGTTCAGGATGATCACTCCGTACCTATCCCCACCTTGATGGTGAAGCCTGATTCGGATTCTTTTCCTCAGCTTTCTTTTTTCCGCCACGTTTCTCTCCTTAGTCGGGAATATCTAAGTTCAATGAACCATTAAGCCCAGATACCCCCGACACAGGTGTATATTCAAAGAACATTCTCCTTATGCCACACGGAGGTCAAACAGTCAATATATGGGTTTCTAAACAGGTTCTAACATCCTCCAGTCCCTGACCCCACCCAATTTAGTTAGTGTTTATACGGACGATTTTTGCGACCCTTCATAGAGTTAGAACTTTTGCGTTAAAGAAATAGTGAGTAGCGGGGTGGAGTGGGTGGAGTTGACAAAGTATATACCATTTTATACACTTTGGTATATAAACATGAAAACCAAGACAATAATCAATATTAAAACCGATAAATCTCTAAAAAAGGCCGCGCAGGAAACGGCTAAAGAACTGGGTGTGCCTCTTGGTACAGCGATTAACGCTTTTCTAAAGCAGTTTGTGCGAGAAAAAGAGCTTACTCTTTCTGCTGATAGAAACATCCCCACCCCTTATCTAAGAAGGATTATAACAGAAGCCAAGAGAGAGTATGAGGCTGGAGAGGCAAGTGGTCCGTTTACAGCAAAGGAACTTACTAGGCATCTTAAGAAAGTCTAGGGTATGCAGCACTTTCTGTCTAAGCAATTTGAGAAAAGCTTTTCTAAATTGTCTAGAGGGGTTAAAAGTAAAGCGATAGGGCAACTTACGATATTTGTTGTGGACCACATGGATGTACGTCTAAATAATCATAGTCTCGCGGGGAAGTGGTCAAATTATAGAAGTATAAACATTACCGGGAACATCAGAGCAATATATATAGAAGTTAATGAAAACACAGCCAGATTCGTGGATATTGGGTCACATCCCAAATTGTACGGATAAGTCAGGTACATAAATATACCCATTTTGTCGCTGTATAATAGTTCTAACATCCTTCAGTCTCATTGGTATTTATAATCCGTGATTTTCCTAGTCGGGGGTTGACACGAACGAGCCGTTTTCATACCTTGGTATTGCAAAACATTCTCTATGCCCAAAGAAAAAGATCTCAAGGAAGATATTGAAAAGCTCAAAGGGGAGTGTGAGGAATACCTAAACGGTTGGAAGCGCGCCAAGGCGGATTTAGCCAACTACAAAAAAGACGAGTTGAAGCGGTTGGAGGAACTGGTTCGCTTTGCCAACGAGGATATTATCAGGGATCTTTTGAATATTTTAGACAGTTTTGATCTGGCCTTGCAGGCTATGGAGAAATCCGGGGAGGTAGAGAAGGGGGTGTATCTCATCCAAAATCAGCTGGAGGACTTGCTTCGCAGACGCGGACTTGAGAAAATGGATGTCCAGGAGGGGCAACTGTTTGATCCCAGTATGCACGAGGCGGTTATGGTAACCGACGGTCCGGATGAGAAGGAAGGATTGATAGCTGAGGAGATAGAGAAGGGGTATGTGTTAAACGGTAAAGTTATGAGGCCAGCCAAGGTAAAGGTTTACAAACACCAAGAGAAATAAAATGGCAAAGATATTGGGCATAGATTTGGGAACCACTAACTCTGCGATGGCTATCGTAGAAGGAGGTGATCCCAAGATTTTGGAAAACGTAGAGGGCAATCGCACTACTCCATCAGTGGTTGCGATGTCAAAATCCAATGAAAGGTTAGTAGGGCTTTTGGCGAAAAGGCAGGCCATTACCAACCCTCAAAACACCATAGCCTCGGTGAAGAGATTAATTGGCAGGAAGTTCAAAGATCCCGAGGTTCAAAAAGACAAGAAAATCTCATCTTTTGAAATAAGAGAGGCTGCTGACGGGGGGGTGGAGATAAAGATGGGTGATAAGTGGCATAAGCCGGAAGAGATATCGGCCATGGTTTTGGGGAAACTCAAGAAAGATGCGGAAGAGAAACTCGGTGAATCCATAGAGGAGGCCGTGATCACTGTGCCTGCGTATTTCGATGACTCCCAAAGGCAAGCGACAAAAAATGCCGGAGAGATAGCGGGCCTTAAGGTGCGCCGTATCATCAATGAACCAACCGCCGCCGCTCTGGCATATGGAATAGACAAACAAAAAGACGAGAAAGTGGTGGTATATGACTTTGGGGGAGGCACTTTTGATATATCCGTGCTGGAGGTGGGGGACAATACGGTAGAGGTCAAGGCAACTGGAGGAGATACTCACCTTGGAGGAGATGATTTCGATCAGTTGATCATGGAACATCTAATTAAAGAATACCGTAAGCAGGAAGGAGTGGATGTATCCAAAGATCCTTTGGCTTTGCAGCGTCTACGAGAAGCGGCAGAGCGTGCCAAGCACGAGCTTTCTACCTCCGTAGAAACGGAAGTTAACTTGCCATACATTACCTCTGATGCCTCTGGACCAAAACACTTCGTGATGAAGTTAACTAGAGCAACAATCGAGGAGTTAACGAAAGATTTGATAGATAGATCCATTGATCTAGTAAAAGAGGTAGTGACCTCTCCAACTCCCAGGGGAGCCGGGCTGCAGCTCTCCGACATAGACGAGATCCTTATGGTTGGAGGACAGACTCGCATGCCCATGATGAGAGAGGCGGTCAAGGAGCTTTTCGGGAAAGAACCGCACTTGGGTATCAATCCCGATGAGGTGGTGGCGGTGGGTGCCGCTATCCAGGCGGGTATTTTGCAGGGAGATGTAAAAGATATTTTGCTTCTTGATGTTACCCCGTTGTCTTTAGGAATTGAGACTTTGGGTGGAGTATTTACCAAGTTAATTGAGAAAAACACCACCATCCCCACATCCAAAAGCCAGATATTCTCAACGGCTGCGGATAATCAAACGTCAGTTGAAATCCACGTGCTTCAAGGAGAACGTGAGATGGCGACAGACAGCAAGACTTTGGGTAGGTTCATTCTTGACGGGCTTCCTCCTTCTCCTAGGGGAGTACCACAGGTGGAAGTTTCTTTTGATATAGACGCCAACGGTATTTTGAATGTCAAAGCAGCGGATAAGGCGACGGGTAAGAGCCAGTCGGTGAGAATCGAGGCCACGACCGCCCTTAGCAAAGAAGAGATCGAAAAACTCAAGCAGGAAGCACTGGAACACGCCAGCGACGATAAGGCGAAAAGAGAACTCGTTGATGTGCGCAATCAAGGCGAGGCGTTGGTGTACACCGCAGAGAAAGCTCTCAAAGATGCTGGAGACAAAATACCGGGAGACGTGAGGAAAGAAATAGAGGACAAGATTAATGATTTGAAGGGCGCGACCAAAGGAGAAGACGCAGCGAAAATCAAAAACGCATCAGAGAGCCTGTCGTCTTCGCTTCAAAAGGTTGGTCAGATATTGTATAAAAAAGATAGTGGCAACTCTGAAGGTGGGGAAGACGAGAAAACGCCTAAGTCAGAGTAAGCCCCTCTAGTATGGATGGATTGTGGGAAAAAATGAGAGCCGGGGGTGAATCTTCAAGTTCGCTCTCTTCTCGCGAGTCATTAACGGACGAAAGGCAATCCTGGTTCAAGGTGTACCTGCTTGTTGGCACAACAGGCCTGCTAGCTTTGCTTTCCGGATTTCTGTTGAGGGTAGGGGAGTTTGGGTACGGCACGCTTGTCTTTGTAATATGGGCAGCGGTGATCACGGTCCAGAGCCTTGCCCTAAAACACATAAGGGAAATACTCTTGGCCTCCGGATTGTGCACACTTGGATTCATATTGCCCTTCTGGGGAGCTTCCCTTTGGTACTGGGGAGCTACAGCCCTCATTGTCTTCCTGCTCTTGCTAGCGATTCACGATAGGGGACGAAGAGGGGGAAAGAATATGGTAAAGATCCGCTTTTCTCATGTTGCCAGACCGGTGATGGGTCTCATTTTGACGGTGGGTGTGATCATAGCTACTTTTCTTTTCTCTGTGCACGGAGCCGCTATTTTTACGGAACAAAGTATTAAGCGGACGGTTGATTTGACCGTTACCCCCATAGTGAAGGGGTACATCAAGGATTTCTCCGGTGACGCAAAGTTGGGAGACGTTTTGAAAAGTATGGCCTTGCAGCAGATTAACGAAAGTAGCGGTAGCGAGAGTTTGAGCGGATATCAAAAACAATTACTAGCGGCTCAATCAGCCAAAGAGATGAATGCGTTGCTCAAAGAGAAAACCGGCTTCAACTTCCAAGAAGGAGCAACGGTGAGTTCTAACTTGCACGCGCTGATATCGGAAAAGACCAACAATCTTTTAGGCCCCGGCTCTCCGTGGGGATTGCTGATCCTTTTTGCCATCATTTTTCTTTTGGTTAAAAGCATAGAGTTCATTCTCTACATCCCCCTGGGGCTTTTGGCCTTTATGCTTTACGAACTTCTGATCGCTTTCAGTTTCATTGCGGTACAATCGGAGTCCGTAAGCAAGGAGGTCATCACTCTTCCCTAGAGAAGTTGCGGAAACTTCGCGTTCAAGTGTATTCTATGAATCGTTATGAGAGACTATTACGAAATATTGGGCGTTACTAAAGGCGCCACCGAGGAGGAGATTAAAAAGGCATACCGTAAACTGGCCCATCAGTACCATCCTGATAAAAACGGAGGGGATGATCAGAAATTCAAAGAGATCAACGAGGCCTATCAGATCCTCTCAGATAGAGGAAAGAGGAGTCAGTACGATAGATTCGGCAATGCCTTTAGCGGCGGCAGTCCTTTTGGCGCCGGGCAGAATTGGAATTGGGATGTCAACTTTAACGGTTTCGAAGATATGGGGGATCTTGAAGATATTTTTGGTACCTTCTTCGAAGGCCTGGGTATGCGCCAGAAAAGGCGTACGTACAAAAGGGGAGGAGATATAGAAGTTCTGGCAGAAATATCACTTGAGGAGGCCCAGGCGGGAAAAGTCTTGGAGTTGGAATATGAAACATATATTCAATGTGAATCTTGCAAGGGTGTGGGGTATACCAAAGGTACCGCTTTCAAGAAGTGTGAATATTGCGGAGGACAAGGACAAATTAAAGAAACGCGCAATACCTTCTTCGGAGGCTTTGCCCACGTTGTGAGTTGTCCGGAGTGCCGGGGAGCGGGAGAGATCCCAGAGGCATCTTGCAAGGAGTGCAAGGGGCCGGGCAGGGTTCGCCATAAGCATAGAGTCAAGGTTGATATCCGCGAGGGGGTAGAGAGCGGTCAGATTATCAAGATCAAAGGTATGGGTGAAGCCGGTGAGAACAACGCCGTTAGCGGCGATCTGTACGTAAAGATCTTAATTGACCCTCATCCGGTTTTTGAACGCAGGGGAGAAGATCTGCTTTGTAAAAAGAGGGTTAGGATAACGGATGTGTTGCTGGGCAAGAAGATCAAGATCAAAGATCTGCGAGGAACGGAGTTAGATGTGGAAATTCCTCAGGGCAAAAGCGTTACGGAGGAGGTGCGTGTTAAAGGACACGGCATGACTCTAAGAGGAGACCTCATCATCAAACTGGAGGTTGAAACGCCCAAACATTTAAGCAAGAAAGCCAAAGAGCTCTTGGAGGATTTGGATGATGAGCTTAGATAGGCTTGTAAGAAGCGACAATTATGTAGTAATTTATCTATTGGCCTGAGTTTGGAGGCTTTGAACCGTAGCCGCCCGTAGCTCAATGGTAGAGCAGCGGCCTTTTAAGCCGAGGGTTCCAGGTTCGAGCCCTGGCGGGCGGACAAGAAATATGCAAAAGAGAAAAAGTATTATCGTATTGATCGTAATTTTGACCCTGACGGTCCTGGCTGGTTTTTTTGTGTATCCGGGAAATAGCGTGTCTAGTAAGCTGCCGTGGCATTTGGGTCTGGATTTGGTTGGAGGGAGTGCCTTAGTTTACGAGGTTGACCTTAGTAATGTTGACCCAAGCGGGTACGATGAGGCGGTAGCGGGCCTCAAAGAGGTAATTGAACGCAGGGTGAATATGTTTGGAGTTTCCGAACCGAAAGTAACGAGTGCCAAGAAGGGTGATAGCTATCAACTTCTAGTAGAGTTGGCCGGAGTAGATGCGGAGGATGCGGCTCGTCAGATAGGGGCCACTCCTGTCCTGGAGTTCAAGGAGGTCAAGATGGGTGAAGATGGAAACCCAGTATACATTCCCACTAATTTAACGGGAAGGTTTTTGGACGGAGCAGATATTGCCTTTGATCAGTACTCGAACGAGGCTATAGTCACTTTGCAATTCAACGAGGAGGGAGCGGGCATCTTCGCGGATATTACCAAAAAGAACGTGGGACTGCCTTTAGCCGTTTTTATAGATGGCCAGTTAATTACTGCCCCGGTAGTGCAGCAAGAAATAACCGGGGGTAAGGCTCAAATTACCGGAGGCGCTGGTGGTTTCGGGATAGATGAAGCCAGGAACTTGGTTGAGAACTTTAACGCAGGAGCACTTTCCGCTCCTATCAAGCTGATCAACCAAAGAAAAGTGAGCGCTTCGGCGGCAAATGATTCTTTGAACAAGATCATATTCGCGGGATTGGTGGGAACAGCCATTGTTTTACTCTTCATGGCTCTCTACTACAGGGCCTTCGGGGTTGTAGCCGGATTTGCCCTCATCATTTACACCCTCCTTTCTCTTGGAGTATTTAAATTGATTCCTAACTTTACCATGACCCTGGCGGGTATAGCGGGCTTTATTCTCTCTATCGGTATGGCCGTGGATGCCAATATTTTGATCTTTGAACGTAGCAAAGAGGAGTTAAAAGCGGGACACAGCAAAGAGCAATCCATTGAAGAGGGATTTAAGCGTGCTTGGACCTCCATTAGAGATTCAAACACCTCAACTATCATTACGGCGGTGATCCTTTACGCCTTTACTTCCAGTTTTGTGAGGGGGTTTGCGCTGACGTTGGGTATGGGCGTGTTAGTTAGCATGTTCTCAGCCATTTTTGTAACCAGAACGATATTGAGAGTATTTATAGAGAAATGATAGAAAAACTGCTTAGATACAAAAATGTTTTGTTGGGGATCTCCGCCTTGCTGGTGGTCTTGAGCGTGCTCGCGGTTGTCCTTTTTGGATTTAAACTGGGAATTGACTTTACAAGCGGTTCTCTTTGGCAAGTAGAAGTGCCGAATGCATCCATCGATGATATTAGGGGATTTTTCTTGGAGAAATTTAAGATAGATGAAGTGAATATCTCTCTGGATGAGGGAAGCGATGTTTTCACCCTTTCTCTCAGGGAACTTCAAGATACAGAACGTCAGGAGATAGTGGGGGCTCTGAAGAGTACGTTTGGCGAGGAAGCTAAAGAGTTGGATTTCTGGTCAGTGAGTCCCATAGTATCCAAAGAGTTGAGCTCCAAAGCTTGGTGGGCGGTGGGGTTGGTGATGGTTGCCATATCTTTGTATATAACTTTCGCTTTCAGGAAGGTGGCGGAGCCGGTGAGATCCTGGAAGTATGGATTGATAACTTTGTTGACTCTCGTCCATGACGTAGTTTTACCTGCGGGATTATTCGCTTTTTTGGGGAAAACGGAGAATGTATTCATAGACATTAACTTCATGGTGGCGTTGCTGGTCGTTATGGGGTTTTCAGTGCACGACACCATAGTTGTTTTTGATCGCATTCGAGAAAATCTAATACATCAACCCGGGAGAGCTGAACTGGAGGAAGTAGTGAACAAAAGTGTCACCTCTACTATGGCCCGCTCCATCAATACCTCCCTTACGCTTGTGTTGGTACTCCTAGCGTTGTATTTCTTCGGGCCCATAAGCCTCAAACACTTCATCTTGGCCATTATGGTTGGAACAATAGCGGGTACGTACTCTTCGATTTTCGTGGCTAGCCCTCTTCTCCTGCTTGCAGGAAAGAGGGTTAAAAGCGCTTAGGTGGATAAGTCCAGACCATTTATGTGCTAGAGTGTAAAGAAGTGGGGGAAGTGGGGTCTCTTGACGCCTCATCTATAATATTGTATTCTGAAATACAGGTAATATGTTGAAGATAGCGTTAGAAATAGACATGGAAGACCTTGTCAAAAAGGCGCTCCAGGTAGAGGACAAGAGGGGGCGCGATATTGTAATACGCAGATTTGGCCTGAAAAGCCCAGATATGTACACTCTGGCGAGCCTGGGTGAGGAATATGGCTTGACGCGTGAGAGGGTGCGCCAGATAGAAGCGTCCACCCTTCACGGCATCAAAGAGCGCATTAAAGAGGAAAAGCAATCACTGCTCTTTTTGGAGTTGATGGAGAAGTATCTAGAGAGTGTTTCCAGGGTAAGGCGTAGCGATTTCTTGGCCCGCGATATAGCGGTGCTCTGCAAGGCTCACGAAGATTACCACCCCGTTTTCGAAAACAAGCTGAACTTCCTGGCTAAGGTTTTGGGTCATCCATATATTCAGGATGAAACTCAAGATATTCACACCGCCTGGTATTTAGATCAAGAAACCCATAATTTGGCGATGAAGTTGATAGGAAAACTTTTGAAATACAAAGAGCATGATTTTGATAAGTATATGGGAGAGGTGAGAGACGAGCACAATATTACGGAATCCGTTATCTTGAATTATTTGTCGCTTTCCAAGAACTTCGGTACCGGCCCCTACGGGCACATGGGCGCCACTCATTGGTTGCACGTTAATCCAAAGACCGTGAAGGACAAAGCCTACCTGGCACTCAAACAAAAAGGTGAGCCTATGCACTTTATGGAGATTGCCCGTCTGGTCAACGAGATGAGCGAGAAAGAGAAAGCGCACGCTACGGTCCACAATGAATTGATTAGGGATCCGCGTTTTGTGTTGATAGGACGAGGTACCTATTCTCTCAATGAGTGAACTTTTTAACAGTGTCCTGCAAGCCTTTTCATATTGGTGGCTAGTGGTTCCTCTAGCCGCTTTGATATTGGCGAGGGATTGGTGGTTGATCCATATCACCGAGCGATTTATAGAGGAGATAAAGTGGGTGCTTTTGGAGATAACCATTCCCAAGGAGAACGTTAAATCCGTTAAGGCCATGGAGCAGGTTATCGCCGCCCTGCACGGCACCTATTCTTTCGGGATCAAGAGGATAGATAGATATAGAAAAGGGAAGGTAGAGGATTGGATGTCTTTGGAGATGGTGGGATTCTCCGAGGGCGTACACCTTTTTATCCGCACACCTCAAATCCACAGGCACTTAGTGGAATCAGCCTTCTTGTCTGAATACCCAGACGCTGAAATTCTTGAGGCTGACGATTACATAGAGCGACTCCGAGAAAAGTCTTTCTCTGACCGGGATATTTTTGGAACTGATTTCGTTTTAGTTAAACCAGATCATTTTCCCCTTAGGACGTATGAATACTTTGAGGATCAGACAGAAGAGCGCATGCTCGATCCCTTGGCTACTATCACAGAGGTAATGTCTACTTTGAAAAACAACGAAGCTATCTGGCTACAGCTTTTGATTCGTCCTACCGGTGATACCTGGAGAACCAAAGCCCAGGAGGAGATAGACGATATTGTGGGAGTCAAAAAGGGCAAAGAGCCTTCCGTTTTGGGCAATGTGGCAAGGGACGCCGGAGATATCCTCAAGAACCTTCCTTCCGCCATGGCAACTCCCCCTATATTCGATGAAGCCGTAGAGGTAAAGCCTGCTCCTTTAAGGCCCCCATCACCAGCTGGTCAGGAAAAGATAAAGGCGATATATAACAAAATGTCTAAACAGGCTTTTGAGTGTGTTTTGCGCTTTATCTACATAGACGACAAAGATGAATTCACGGCAGAGAATGTAACTGCGGTTATGGGTGCTCTAAGGCAACTGGGAGATAAAAACCTCAATCAATTGGCGCCCCATAGGCCCACGTTGACTATACCAAGGGCTGTAGGGCTACTCTGGAGAAAGAAAAGACTAGCTAAAAGGAAGAGGATGCTGATGATTAACTACATTCACAGAAGCATGCCGAAACCTATTCACGTGCCCTTTGTGGATATGAAGTTAAAAACTTCTATTTTGAACACCGAGGAGGTGGCTACGTTGTTCCACCCGCCTTTGAGCTTGGTAAAGTCACAAAGAACCAGCACCATTCAATCTCGCAAGAGTCAGGCACCTATGGATTTACCTACTAAAGAAAGATGATGGATCCAGATGAAGGTATAACCATAATCGGACAAACGAACTTTAGGAATAAAGTGGCTTTTGGTATCAAGGAGAAGGATCGTATGCGCCACACGTACATCGTGGGAAAAACTGGTTCCGGAAAGTCCGTCTTGCTTGAGAATATGATCATTGATGATATCCGCGAAGGGAGAGGAGTAGGACTTCTAGACCCTCACGGTGAGTTGGCGGAAACCATTTTGAAGTTCATTCCCGAGGAGCGTTTGAACGATGTAGTTTATTTCAACCCTTCGGATATGGCGTACCCTATCGGCTTTAATCCGCTTGAGAAGGTAAGCGAAGAGCACATTCACTTGGTAGCTTCCGGTATCATGGCTGTTTTCAAAAAAGTATGGGCGGATGTGTGGTCCAACCGTATGCAATATATTTTGAATAATACTTTACTTGCGTTGCTTGAATATCCTGGAGCAACCCTTTTGGATGTGATGCGCATGTTAACCAATAAAACCTTTAGAGATAACGTTGTCAAAGAATTAACCGATCCTGTCGTAAAGACTTTCTGGGTGGAAGAATTCAGCAAATGGACCGCTAAGTATGCCGATGAAGCTAACGCAGCTGTGCTCAACAAGATCGGACAGTTGGTTTCCAATCCTTTGATTCGTCACATTGTGGGGCAACCTCACTCGACTATTAACCTTCGCCAGATCATGGATGAGGGGAAAATCCTGATCATGAACCTTTCTAAGGGAAGAATGGGAGAAGACAACTCATCTTTGATTGGAGCTATGTTTATTACCAAAATCCAGATGGCCGCTATGAGTAGGGCTGACATCTCAAACCTGGAAGATAGAAAATC
>MHIS01000012.1:12888-14721 GCA_001817635.1 Candidatus Colwellbacteria bacterium GWA2_46_10 | reverse complement strand
TGCTCTCGAGGCTGAGAATTACGTGGATGCCCTCCAGTACTTCCAGGCTTCTCTTAGCTACTCGGAACAGGCTGACATAATGGTGCGTGTCTGGGTTTCCTTGGAGATCGATCTGGCCTCTGACGAAGAAGAGGATGATCTTCCTAGCGATGAAGACCGTGCCGATCAAGATCAGGATGATAACACTCCAGATTCGGATGAAGAGGTTAATAACGGCAATAACGGTTCTGGCAATGACGAAAGGGGTGATGAGGATAGGGACTCGAGTGTCAATCTAGATGCAGACGCTAACGCCCATGCTGGAGTTAATACCGGCAATGGCAGGATTGATCTAAACATCGACGGTAACGCTGGAGCGAATATCGGCCTGTAGGAATATTCCCTGGTGAAGTATTCAGAAAGACCCGCCTGACGCGGGTTTTTCTTATCACATCTCAATGCTTACTTCTGGGGATAGTAGAAACTTCTATCTTATTCCCTAACTACTTTTTTACTATCGGGTGAGTTATTTTCCGTAGTACCAGCACGTACTCCGGCTTACCTAATTGGTTGGAAGGGTATTAACCTCTCAACTTTCCCAGACGCTCCGAGGCTATTTTCATCGCTACTACCCTGGGGTTATTCTTCTCTTTTACACTTTTTTCTATTACTTCCTTCGTTATGGGAACAATTTTCTCTTTAATGAGTTTGAACATCTGGCTACTACTCATCCCTTTATATTCAGCGTATGAAGAAATTACCCCTCCACTATTGGCAACTACATCTGGAACGATCATGATCCCCCTTTGAAAAAGTTCATTCTCTACATCCTCTTTCATTGGAATATTGGCCCCCTCAACTATTAACTTTGTTTTGATCTTGTCTTTATTTGATTCGTTAATGACATCCGTAACTGAGGCGGGGATTAGAATATCTGATTCAATTTCCCAGAATTTCTCTAGGGGGAATTTTTCTCCTGGATAGTCATCTAACTTTTTTTCTCCGGAAATCACGGAATTCAGAAAATCGTTATTTAATCCATCCTCTGAGAAGAAGGTGGATTTGCTATTAGCAACTGCCACCGTCTTTGCCCCCATTTCACTCAAGAATTTATGGGCGAACATAGCAACGTTGCCAAACCCATGGACAGCTACTCTTGCCCCCTTAACGTCCATTCCCAGAATTTCTGCTGCCTGGCGAGTGGCGTGGGCTACTCCAAATCCGGTGCTCCCCAGTTCATGGGGAATACCGCGTATTTTTTTAAATCCTCTCCAGGTACACAGATCTACTGGCTTGCCCGTAGCGGCATTCCAATCACCAGCTTCGTCTACAAACCACCTTATTTCTCTCTCTCCTACATTTACATCTGGAGCACTAATATAGCGCTTACCCAAAAATGGTTTGAGGGCCCTTGCGAAGCTTCTCACATATTTCTCCTTCAATTCCAAATCGTCTTTCCCTCCTTTCCAGACAATGCCTGCTTTGGCTCCCCCAAAGGGAACGCCCGCCAAGATGTTTTTCAAAGTCATAGCCCGGGCCAGCCGAGACACCTCCTCTACCGTCACATCCGGCGTCATTCTGAAACCACCTTTTCCTGGACCGGCAAGAGTATTGTCGATAACCAAAAAGCCTTCCATGTCTATTGCTGGGTCGTACACCCTAACTACGTTCTCCGGACCAATGTTGTCCTTAGGAAGGTTGTTCATTTGGTTTGGGAGAGGTGAGGGTTTTAAACGTATCTATCTTGGCCTTGAACTCATCGTATAGAGAGTTTATAAGATCCCCTTGTCTTTTAATCCTATCCGCTATTGTTTTGTACTCTTTAAATTCTTCGCCTCTAGCGCGTGCCTCTAG
>MHIS01000012.1:5582-12723 GCA_001817635.1 Candidatus Colwellbacteria bacterium GWA2_46_10 | reverse complement strand
TTCTTCTATTTTGCTTAGATCGACCTTGTATATGGGTGCTTTTTGAAGAACCTCCGATGTATTGCCCTCACTTTCCAGGATTAGTAGTTCTTTAAGGTTGTTATTTGAATCCCCTGCGGCTTTTATGCTTTTAACAAGGTCTTTGCTTATTTGAGACCTCGCGCTATTGATCTCCTCTGGAACAAACGGAGTTCCTCCCTGGGTATATAAATAAATGGCTGCTGCTCCCAAAGCAACAAGTAGGAGGACTGCTCCCATAGCAGCCAGCTCTTTTCCTTTCTCCAAGATAAGCTCCTTGAATAAATCTTTCATCTTTACAACACCTGGGGCATATCTTAACCTATAAATTGCTTACTTTAAATGCGGGTGTCGTATAGTGGCTATTATATTACCTTGCCAAGGTAGGGACGGGAGTTCGATTCTCCTCACCCGCTCCAAAAAGAAGTAGGATTATGGTTATGCAAAAAGAGAAATTCGGAGGGTGGATCAAGTTCCTCATCGGGTGGGTAGTTGTTTTCTTGGTGCGCCTATTGCCTTTCCGTCCGCCCAACGTGGAGCCCATTATGGCTACTATCATGCCCTTCTCAAAGCGCTATAAGTACCTAGGTGGCTTTCTTTTTGGCTTTCTAAGCATCGTGCTTTTTGACCTCGCCGTTGCGAAGCTCGGCATGTGGACCCTAATTACTGGGATGGCCTATGGACTCTTGGGTCTTGGGGCCTATGTGTTCTTCAAAAATAGGAGTGCTTCAATAAAGAACTTTTTGATCTATGGCGTAACTGGAACTATTGCCTATGACGCAGTAACCGGACTGAGTGTAGGACCCCTATTTTTCAACCAACCACTTATGGAAGCCCTTGTTTGGCAGATACCTTTTACCCTCGCCCATCTCGCAGGTACGGTAGTTTTTGCAATGACCCTAAGTCCGGTTCTTTATAAGTGGGTAATTCTCAACGGGAAGTTAGAATCGAGCTTTGTCTTCAATAAATTAAAAAGTAATTCTAACCAGGCATAACATCCTGTTTACTTGTCCCATCTTTGCTGTTAAATATAGACAGATGCCAGGGGGCGTAAGCTAGTGGTAAACCGCGGGTCTCCAAAACCCGATTCCTAGGTTCGATTCCTAGCGCCCCCGCCCTATTTGAGCCTAATTCTAAGGAATTTCCTTTTACCCACCTGCAGCAATAAATATCTCCCTTTTGATATCTTGATTCTTCTTTTTGGGTCATTAACCTTCTCATTGTTTATCCTAACCCCACCTTGCTCTATAAGGCGTTGAGCGGCGCTCTTGCTAGAAACTATCTCTGCTGCTGAAAGTATGCTAGATGGAGTATGACGTGCTCCAGAAATCACTATGGTTGGGATTTCTTTTGGTAGTGCTTTCTTGCGAAAAACATTAATAAACTCTTCCCTAGCCTTGAGGGCTTCTTTCTCCCCGTGATACATAGCTACAATTTTTTCTGCTAGGCGCAGCTTGTATCCCATTGGATTGGTGTTCTTTTTACCTAGTGCCGTTCTAATAACCCGTAACTCCTTTTCTTCTACGTCGGTACAAAGTTCAAAATATTTATAAACCAGCTTGTCTGGAATAGACATTATTTTCCCAAACATCTCCTTAGCTGTTTCGTTCAAAGCGATGTAGTTGCCCTTGGACTTGCTCATCTTTCCTATGCCATCGGTCCCCTCAAGGAGAGGCACAGTTAGAATATCTTGTTCTTTCATCTCGTAGTGACGTTGTACTTGCCTACCCATTAATAAGTTGAGAAGTTGGTCATTTCCCCCAAGTTCTACGTCAGCCTTAATGTTTACGGAATCTAATCCCTGGAGAAGGGAGTATAGACCCTCTAGCATGCTTACCTTTTGACCAGCTTTGATGCGTGCCCTAAAATCAGCCCTCTCGCTTACCTGGTTGATCGTAGCCGCTTTGGCTAGCTCCAAAACATTCTCCACCTTCCCCGAGAGCCACTCGCTGTTGTACCTAACTTCGGTTTTTTTAACGTCAATTATCTTTCCTGCCTGCTCAAGGTACCCCCTCATATTGGTTCTTATCTCTTGGTCGTTTAATACAGGTCTTTCCTTTGATCTGCCGGAAGGGTCTCCCACTTTGGCCGTGAAGTCACCTATGATAAAAATAACTTTGTGGCCCAAATCCTGAAAATCACGCAGTTTTCTTAAAACCACCGCATGCCCCAGATGCAGATCGGGACTCGTCGGATCAATCCCCAGCTTTACCCTTAATGTTTTTCCGGAAGAGAGCGCTGCTTCTAAATGCTTGCGCTCGATTAACTGATCGACTCCTCGATTGAGGATCCGATCTTTGATTTCCGCCCTACTTAGCTTTTTTGACGACTTCATCAATAACGCCGTACTTTTTAGCTTCTTCGGCTGTCAACCAAAAATCTCTTTCTGTGTCTTCCTCTATCTTGGCTAACTTCTGTCCGGTGTGATTAGCCAAAAGCTCGTTAACTCTCTTTTTGATCTTCATTATCTGTTTGGTCGCGATCTCTATATCCGTTGCCTGACCCTCAACGCCCCCTACGTGCACTTGGTGCAAAAGGATCTCTGAGTTAGGAAGGGCATACCTTTTCCCCTTGGCTCCGGCTGAAAGCAAGAAGGCGCCCATAGAGGCGGCGGTGCCCACACAAATGGTGCGCACGTCCGGCTTGATGAATTGCATGGTGTCATATATGGCCATACCTGCAGGAACTGAACCTCCTGGGGAGTTAATATATATTTCTATGTCCCTTTTGGGGTCTTGGTTCTCCAGGAGAAGCAGTTGAGCAATTACCGAGTTGGCTACCGCGTTAGTAATTGGACCTCCTAGAAATATGATGTTGTCTTTAAGTAGACGCGAATAGATGTCGTACGAGCGCTCCCCCCGCTGGGTTTTCTCTATCACCGTCGGCACAAAATACTGCATTTCTTTGTCTTCCATATTATCTAGATTAGAGGAATGGGGGTAAAAGTAAACCCCGTACCCACCTACGGGTTCAGAAGTAGAACGACTATAGGAACGGCACTAGTAACAGTGCAATTATGTTTATGATCTTGATTACCGGGTTAATCGCCGGGCCCGCCGTGTCCTTATACGGATCACCAACCGTATCTCCGGTTATAGCCGCTTTGTGCGCTTCTGACCCCTTGCCACCCAGATTCCCTTTTTCAATATACTTCTTGGCGTTATCCCACGCTGCGCCTCCGGACGTCATCGAGAGCGCGACGAATATACCTGTGATGATCGAGCCCACTAAAAGACCGCCAAGCGCCTCGGCTCCTAATAGAAATGCTACCGCTATGGTAACCACAATGGGTAAAAGCGCGGGGACTATCATCTCTTTTATTGCCGCCTTAGTAACAATATCGACACACTTTGCGTAATCAGGCTTGGCCTTGCCTTCCATTAACCCGGGAATTTCTCTAAATTGTCTCCTGACTTCTTTCACAACGCTTCCCGCTGCTTTCCCCACAGCGCGCATCGAAATGGACGCGAAGAGATATGGAATCATGCCGCCCAGGAAAAGCCCGGTGATCACAAGCGGATCGCTAAGATCAAATTTGAATCCAATTCCTCCTGCAGTTTTCACTTGTAACTCCTCAACGTACGATGCAAACAAAACTACAGCGGCAAGGCCGGCGGAACCGATCGCATATCCTTTCGTAACGGCCTTAGTTGTGTTCCCTACCGCGTCCAGTGAGTCCGTAACATCCCTCACAGACTCTGGAAGCCCGGCCATTTCAGCAATTCCTCCTGCGTTGTCCGTTATCGGACCGTACGCATCAATTGCGACAATTATTCCCGTCATTGAGAGCATGCTCATCACGGCCAACGCGATCCCGTAAAGGCCGCCAGCGGCATAGGCGCTGAGGATCCCCGCAACAATTACGATCACCGGCAGCGCGGTGGATTCCATTCCAACGGACAGGCCGGTTATAACGTTCGTCCCGTGTCCAGTTTCAGATGAATTTGCAATGGACCTAACAGGTCGGAACTTAGTTGACGTGTAATATTCGGTAATCACAACTATTAACACGGTTACAATGATCCCAACTAGAAGCGAGTAAAATATTCTTGTGTTGCTGAGGTTTCCAAGACCAACAAAATATTTATCTAGGATGTACCAAAAACCAGCGAGTGACAGCAAACTCGATACGACAAGGCCTTTGTAAAGCGCTCTCATTATCGCCTTTGAGTCGTTTTTAAGTCTTACGAAAAGCATTCCAATAATTGACGCTATAATGGCCACGCTTCCTATCATAAGGGGCAGGAAAATTGCATCTGTTAAGCCAGGGAAGGTAAGGCTTCCCAAGATCATCGTTGCTATTGCCGTAACTGCATAGGTTTCAAATAAATCCGCAGCCATTCCCGCGTCATCGCCAACATTGTCACCTACATTATCTGCTATAACAGCCGGATTTCGCGGATCATCTTCCGGTATTCCAGCCTCAACTTTTCCTACCAAATCGGCTCCTACATCCGCGCCTTTGGTGAAGATTCCTCCTCCGAGCCTTGCAAAAACAGAGATCAGACTTCCTCCAAGTCCAAGACCGACAAGCGCCATCACGTCCTTCGTGAGCGCGTAAAAACCAGCAACGGAGAGAAGCGCCATACCCACAACCAAGAGCCCAGTTACCGATCCACCTTGGAATGCAACATTAAATGCCTTCGAAATACCCCCTTTCGCGGCTTCCGCGGTTCTTACGTTAGCTCTCACAGCAACATTCATCCCAATGTACCCTGCCAGGCTCGAGGCAACGGCGCCGACAATAAAACCTGACATTGTCACAATGTTGATGAAATATCCGATCAAAGCAGCGGCCACAACCGCAACTACGGCAACTGTTTTATACTGACGATTCAAATATGTTTTTGCGCCGATCTGTATCGCCTTGGCTATTTCCACCATTTTCTCATCCCCAGATGGATAGCTATTGATTCTAAAAATCAACCATACCGCGAAGACAATCGCGGCTACACTTGAAGTGATTGAGAACAAAATTGGGTTCATCTCCATTTGTTACCTATTTCCATCTTTCCCCTGGAATATACTAAGCCGGTTTATCTCCCTCTTCAACTTCTTCGGCCCCCTCTTTTACTTTGGATTCAGCAACCCCCTCCTCCATCTGCTCATCTGGTCTAGCTTGGGAACGCACATCTATCTTCCAGCCCGTAAGCTTGGCGGCCAGGCGAACGTTTTGCCCTCCGCGGCCAATGGCCAAAGAAAGCTGATCTTCCGGGACCAAAACCCTGGCTTCCCTGCCTGCTCCTATTTCAACTGATCTCACTTTCGCGGGACTGATGGAATTAGCGATAAACTCTTCTGGATCTTCGTCCCACTCCACCACATCTATCTTCTCCTGCCCCAGTTCGTTAGAGATAGCCATGATGCGCGTACCTCTTTGCCCCACACAACTTCCAACTGGGTCAATCTCACTTGCGTTTGAAGCAACCGCCAACTTTGTGCGAGAACCTGGCTCGCGCACAATAGCCTTGATTTCCACTACACCATCGGCAATCTCAGGAATCTCCATGGCAAAAAGTTCACTCACAAAATTAGGGTGGGAGCGAGAAAGTACGATACCACTACCCGGCCCACGCGCTTCTCTTTGAACGGCTAGGATATAGAAGCGGAGGCGCTCTCCGGAACGATAGTGCTCCCCGGGGATAGATTCATTAGCGAACATTACCCCGGTAGTTCTTCCTAAATCCACGTACACATTGCCGCGTTCAAAGCGCTGCACAACGCCGCTGATGATTTTACCCTCTTTGTCTTTCAGCTCTTCGGCGATGGATTCCCTTTCTGCTTCTCTGAGGCTTTGCAAAATAACCTGTTTGGCATTTTGGGCAGCGATGCGTCCAAAATCAGTCTGGCCCTCTAGGGGGTACTCAATCTCATCACCTACTTTAGCCGTCTTTTTCTCCTTGAGGGCGTCTTTCAGCATGATGTGACGCTCTACATTGTATCGGGGAAGTTTCTCTTCACCCTCTTCCGTGCCCTCAGCCTCTTTGGCATCTTCTTCTATCTCTCCATCTTCAAGAATACGCACAGTGTTTTCATCAACTACCTCCTTTATGCGAAAAAAGTTAACCTCGCCGCTTTTGCGGTTCAACTTGGCGTGCACATTGGCGCCTTTGTCGAGATATTCCCTTCTGTATGCCGTAGCTAGGGAATTTTCTATGGCCTCGATAACTTTCTCCACATCGATGCCTTTCTCTTCGGATATTTGATTGACTGCTTGTAGGACTGTTTTTAGATCCATATGCTTTTCTTTTTAAAAGCCCGCTTCAGGAGCGGACTTTGTTCATACCAAACAATCTAGACCACTCGACGCCAAAGGTCAAGTCTCTGTAGTGGTGGCTGTTTCCGTAGTATCCGCTAAAGGCAATGCTTCCATTATCTTAGGAAGCACCTTCTTAAACCCATCAAAAGATGTACTGATTACAACAAAGGGTCCTTTCCAACCATAGTCAATACTGGTACCTGGATTTGAATAGGAGAGCCAACGGGTTTCTATCCCAGTCACCGCCGCACCCTCCTTGAATGCTACTGCGGGGGTACCCGGATCGTTCAAAAATAGGTTCTCTAAAGAGGTTGATGCTTCAAAGGTATCTTCAAAAAGGGTCTTAGCCGCTTCCAAGTCCGCGGTCTCCGCGTCTAGAGCAAAAATGTATCCGGCACGAACTTCCGTTCCTGTATCGTACATGAACCCGGTAAAGTCTTCCTCCATAGAGGTCGTGAACTGTACGTCCGGAAGAAGGGTTGCTAGAAACTCATCCGTGGTAACGGGAGATCCAGTTAGCCCTTGGGTCACCTGAAATTCGGTGACTACCCCCGTTTCTCCGTCCGCCTTATTCACCGCCGTTTGATCGAGAGCCGCATTCAAGCTTTCTAGGGAAAGGGTGTTTACATTCACCTCTGCGCTTACGTCAACTGGCTCTGTGAAATAACTGACGTGGGTAAAGATTGGAATGGTGGGAGTAATCTCGGGTTCAACAATTTCTTCGGTGGCTCCCGCTGGCGGCTCATTCAACTCAACGTCTGGCAAAAATATTGGTAGTACAAAGAAGTTGGCTACGGCCGCGGCTGCAGCCAAAAAGACTACTACGCCCAAACCGATAAGAAGAGCTTTTTTCTTGTCTCCCCC
>MHIS01000012.1:0-5478 GCA_001817635.1 Candidatus Colwellbacteria bacterium GWA2_46_10 | reverse complement strand
TTCTCCTATTGGAGGATTATTGAGTACTGGAGGAGGCGGGGGAATTTCCGGCCCTGGAGCGCCCTCCATAAAGTTTGGGGACATCGGATTCACCCTGTTAGGTTCGCCAGCTGGGGGAACAAAACCGGGTTGATTGTTCAACTCATCCATATACGTTTATATTAGCACACCTGGCCTAGACGCTTTGTGGATAATAGAAGATTTATTCTTTAACTCTCTTGACGGACAACCCGATACGGCCGTTCTCTACACTAATAACTTTGGCTTTCACGTGGTCCCCTTCTTTGGCAACTTCTTTAATATCTTTTACAAAAGCGTCTTTAAATTCAGAAATATGGACCATACCATCTTTGCCTCCTCCCAAATCAACTATCGCACCAAAATCAAGGAGTTTAATGATATCTCCTTCCACCATTTCTCCTACTGCATACTCCCTCATCATGGCATTGATGCGCGCAATCGCGATCTCCGCTTTCTTCGCATCCGGAGTAGTTACCATAACGGTGCCGTCGTCATCAATGTCAATAGAATCCACGCCCGTTTCTTCAATAAGACCATTAATCACCTTGCCTCCAGGGCCGATGAGTTCACCAATTCTATCTGGAGAGATCTTAGTTACCAGAATACGCGGAGCGTATGGAGAAAGATCGCTGCGAGGCTTATCGATTACCGCATTAGTAACTTGGAGAATGTGCAGGCGAGCTTTGGTGGCTTTGGATAGGGTTTCCCTAATCATCTCCAGGGTAAGTCCATCTACTTTCACATCCAACTGAACTGCGTTGATACCGTCCTTAGTACCGGCAACCTTGAAGTCCATACCGCCATAGTGGTCTTCCGGACCCTGAATGTCTGTAAGAATCTTATATTTACCGCTTTCATCTAAAACTAATCCCATAGCGATACCGGCAACGGGAGCCTTAAGAGGCACACCCGCATCCATTAAGCTCATGCTGGAAGCCGATACGGTAGCCATAGAAGATGACCCATTGGAAGAAAGAATTTCTGAGACAACCCTTACGGTATATGGAAACTCATCTTTCTTGGGCATCAATGGTTCAAGAGCTTTGTGGGCGAGCACTCCGTGTCCGATATCCCGCCTACCCGGTCCCCTGGATGCCTTGGCTTCTCCTACCGAATATGGAGGGAAGTTGTAATGGAGCAGGAACCTGCGTTTACCCGAGAATTCAACATTCTCCACTAACTGTTCATCGCCTGGGCCGCCGAGAGTCGTAATGGCTAAAGCTTGAGTGTCGCCACGCACAAATATGGCAGATCCGTGCATGCGCGGGAGAGTCCCCGTTTCCGCATATAGATCCCTCACTTCGTCCAACCCCCTGCCGTCAGGACGTCTGTCTTGTTCTAAAATGTTTCTTTTGATGAGGACGTCCGTCTCTTCCTCCAGTATATTTGGAATATGAACTAGATCTTCTTCGCTAAACCCCTTCGATTGGAGGTGCTCTATCAAGGATTGTTTCAACGCATGCTGTAATTCTTCAGCTTTCTTCTTTTCTGTTGTGTATATGGCCTCCTCCAGTTTCCCTCCCAAAAAGTTTCTAACTTCGTTTACAAGATTTTCCGGGGCTTCGGGAATGTCCAAGGTCACCTTTTTTTCCCCTAGATCTCTTACTAACTCATTCTGGAAATCCACCAGCTCTTTTATTTCAACGAGTGCCAATTCACAGGCCTTAGCTACATCTTCCTCCGTTATTTCATACCCGCCTAGCTCAATCATATTTATTCTCTCAGCGGTACCAGCGATAAAGGCATCAAACTTTCCTTTAGCAACTTCTCCCACATCGCTGTTAGTAGGGCTCACGATAAATTTATCCGTCTTGGCAACCCGCAAACCGGCGACGGGTCCTCCCCAAGGAATATCTGAAATGGCTAAGGCGGAAGAGGCTGCCATCAAGGCCACAAAGTCTGGATCGTTTTCTCCATCATACGAAAGTACGGTTACCACCACCTGTACCCCTTTGCGTATATGTTGATCAAAAAGAGGCCTGATCACGCGATCTACCACACGCCCCGAAAGAACGGCATCATCCGATGGCCTTCCTTCGCGGCGCATATAGCGACTACCCAAGATCTTGCCGGCAGCGTAAAACTTTTCTTCATAGTCCACCCTTAGGGGGAAATAGTCAGAGTCCTGATCTTCTTTGTCCATCACCACGGTTGCTAAAACAGTGGTCTGGCCATAGGTTGCAATGACGGAAGCGTTAGTTTGGCTCGCCAAATTAGAGACCTCTAGGATGAGGTCTCTGCCGCCGATTTCTTTAGTAAATCTCTTCCTGCCTAAATCCATTATTTTTTGTTCAAAGTTTTAGTGGGTGCCTTAAACACTACCTTAGGCAGGCTGTCTAGGTCAACAAAGGTGTCCGCTGCTTCACGCAAGGCGGCATTGGTAGTTTTCCCAAAAGCGGCCACCTCCACCCCTTTGCCCAAACCCCATTGAAGGTATTTCACTAGGGACAGAAAATCTCCATCTCCTGAGACTATGATGGCAATATCATACATGGAGGCCATACGGATGGCATCCACCGCAATCCCCACATCCCAATCTGCTTTTTTTTCTCCACTTGAAAATATCTGGATGTCTTTGCTGCGCAACTCAATACCGCTTTTCTCAAGGGCATCAAAGAAAGCCTCTTCTCCGGTTGAAGGATCGGAGCGCACAACGTATGCGAGAGTGCGCACCTGCTTACGATCTTTAGCCAGCTTTTTGACGAGTTCCGCAAAGTTGACTCTCGCGCCGTAGAGGTTCTTGGCTGAATGATAGAGGTTCTGGATATCGATAAAGATGCCTACGCGCTGTTCTTTGTTTGGAATAATACCCATTTTGTTACTGCTCCTATATTTATCGGAGCTTAATAAATTTACGACTCTTTTATTTTATACCCCCTACCGCTTAAGTCCCAACTTTTTAATTGTTTTCTTGTAGTTAGTAGGGGCTTTATTCAAAAGATACTGGAGGAGTTTCCTTCTTTTGTTAACCATCCCCAAAAGACCCCTGCGGGAGTGTTTGTCCTTAGGGTGCTTCTTTAAATGAGAAGCGAGCTCGTCTATCTGGGAGCTAGCGAGAGCGATCTGGACCTCCGCTGAACCGGTATCGGTATCGTGCAGGCGGTGTTCCTTGATTACGTTTTCTTTCTTTTTTTGACTAAGCATTGAGATAAATCTGGCCTGCATTTAGGCAGGCTCCAGCACTTCAAACATAGCCACAATACCGTGAAATCGGCGGTTTGTAAAGGCTTGGGATTTACGGTCTTCCTAGAAGTGTCGTAAAATCTATGGGTGGACGCAAAAGAAGCCCTCAAAAACTTCCTGGACTATTTGGACGTGGAAAAGAATCGTTCCCCCGCTACCCGCCGCAATTACGAGCGCTGTTTGGTGAGATTTATAAGGCAAGAGAATATCAAAAGCGTCTCGGATATCAGTGAGCCTAGCATCCGTAGCTTCAGGGTATACCTCGCAAACCCAGAGGTGAATCTCAAAAAACGCACCCAGGCGTATCACGTAATTGTGATCCGGAACTTCCTCAAATATCTAGCAAGGGAGGGAATAAAGACGGTAACTCCCGAAAGGGTGGAACTCCCCCAAATTCCTGAGAGACAAATAAAAATAGTGGAATATGACGATGTGGAACGCCTTCTCAATGCCCCCCAAGGGGGTTCCCTAAAGTCATTGCGGGATAGAGCCATTTTGGAAACGCTTTTCTCTACCGGCATGCGTGTTTCGGAACTTTGCTCGTTAGATAGATTTATTAACCTTAGCCGAGGCGAGATAACTATTCGCGGGAAAGGGGAAAAGTTGAGGGTGGTCTTCCTTTCTGATAGGGCGCGCGCGGCAATCAAAAACTATCTCGACAAACGCCAGGATGCGGACGAACCACTTTTTATCAGCATCTCCCATGGCAAAGATCCAAAGATTCTAGGGCGCATCAACCCCCGAACAGTCCAGAGGTTAGTAAACAAATATGCACGTGCCGCTGGTATCACCGGCAAAGTCACCCCTCACCAGTTAAGACATCAGTTCGCCACCGATCTCCTTTTAAACGGCGCGGATTTAAGAAGTGTCCAAGAGCTTCTCGGACACTCCAATATCTCAACCACTCAGATATACACTCACGTTACCAACAGAGAATTGAAGGAGGTTCACAAAAGTTTCCACGGACGTAGGTTGCGTTAGCTCTGGTCTTTTAATAATGTAGTTTGATAGACGGGCAGGTGGCGAAATGGTATACGCGCTAGGTTTAGGACCTAGTGTCGCAAGACGTGGAGGTTCGAGTCCTCTCCTGCCCACTGTCGCATCTTGAGAATACCAATACCGCCGATAAAGATAGGGGGCAACCCAAATGACTACACCAGGAACGCCTGAAGGGTTCATGGAATGGATCACAAATGCTCTCACGCAGATATCCAAGAGTGGCGTCTTCTGGGGCGCACTGATCAGCGCTGGTGATCCGGAATGGCGCGCCATGGCCGAAGCCTTCGCTTTTTGGCTACGCGAGCGTTTCAATATCGAATTCACTGACGAGGAGCAACGTGAATATGCGGAGCGTATCTTCGCTTCTACGCGTGGCTCTTTGGAGCGCGTCATCAACAAGAGGTTCAAGCGTGAGGCCACCATCACCATCTTCGAGAAGATCCTCATCGACATGCCGGATTTCGCGGCCAGCATCCTTTTTGCTGATGCCGAGGAGTTCGCCGTCAGGCGTGCTTTGCGCGCACGCACATTGGTGACAAATGGAACTCTCACCCAGGAAGAGGTGGAACGCGCGGAAGAGGCGATTGAACCTCTCTACGACGAAGTTGCTTCAATCGTCACCGATGTCGCGCAGGGAGGCGGCAAACCCACTGAGATGCCAGATGCAAACATCTGGAAGGGAGAGCGCTTCAAGAAGCTCCTGCGTGAGTCCCGAGATATCACCCAGACAATGGGTGAGATTCCCGTTCATGAAATGGCTGTGAAGTTGAGGGATCGATTCTTGGAGCTCGACAAGGCCATGGGGGACAGGCTCATGCACTTTTTCGGCTTCAATCCGGACCCGGAACTGGAGAAAGAAGAGACTGCCGCGAAAGATGAGCGCAATCGTGCCCGTTCGCGCAGAGATCAGCTCGTCGCAATTGCCAAGACTCGCGATGAAACCAACAAATTCAACGCCCAAGCAGATGAGGCGGCCAAAGTCGTTCAAGAGGTCACTGCTGGCCTTCCTATCGACAAGGAGACCCTTTACGGCAGGAAACCCAAGAAAAGGAGGCGGTGGGGGTCAAAGATGTAGATTCAATCAAGAACCAGGCCCCGTGGAGCGTTTCCACGGGGCCTACTTATTTATACAACGCTACCCTCGTTCTCTGGTCAATAGCTTGGAATACCCTCGGTGATTTTTTGAAGCGGAGGAACAAGATCGATGCCCAGGTGCAACCGTTTCCCGTTGTAGTAGACGAGATAGTCTTTGATCGCCTTTTGGTATGCGAAAAA
>MHIS01000011.1:3531-9676 GCA_001817635.1 Candidatus Colwellbacteria bacterium GWA2_46_10 | reverse complement strand
AACTTAGTTGATCTGGAGTTTCTGGAAAGATATCTGAAGGGCAGAATTGTTCCTTACTTGGCTTCCGAGAATTCTCTCAATATCGGCTTTTCTTTGTACGGGAAAACCACCGTGCAGAATTTCAAGAAGGTTATTGAGGACAACATTAGGCTTTCTTTGCGCAGCAAAACGAAGGGAGACGAGGCCGCCGAAGATGTGCCCATCGTAGCGATTGTGGACAATGTTATCTCATACGCGCTTTCTCTGCGGGCCTCCGATATTCACACCGAGGTGTTCAAGGATTACATCATCATCAGATATAGGGTGGATGGAGTGCTCCACGAGATATTAAGGATTCCCAAAGAAGTACATCCGGCTATTGTGGCCAGGGTTAAACTGCTCTCGGAGCTCAAGATTGACGAGCACTCCAAACCCCAGGATGGAAGGTTCAGGTATCAAAGTGCCGGAGTGATAGTGGATATCAGGGTTTCGGTTATGCCCACCTTCTACGGTGAAAAGATCGTGATGAGGCTTTTGCGTTCTACGGCCAGACCCCTTTCGTTTAGGGAGCTGGGGATGCTGGATGATACCGCCAAGTTCTTGGAGGACAACATTAAGAAAAGCTACGGTATGGTCCTAGTTACTGGTCCTACCGGTTCAGGGAAAACTACTACCCTGTATTCCGTCTTGAGTTTATTGAATAAGCCGGAGGTTAACATTGTGACCATAGAGGATCCTATTGAGTACGATATAAACTATGTTAACCAAACCCAGATTAACCCCGCGGCCGGCATTACTTTTGCCGGAGGGTTGAGGTCTTTCTTGAGGCAGGATCCAAATGTAATGATGGTTGGTGAGATCAGAGATGCCGAAACGGCGGAGATAGCCGTGCAGGCCGCGCTCACCGGTCATTTGGTGCTCTCCACGTTGCACACTAACGATGCCCCAACAGCTGTTCCGAGGTTAATGGATATGAACGTCCCTCCCTTTCTTGTGTCGGCGGTATTGAACGCCATATTGGCTCAAAGGCTGGTCAGAAAACTGCACTTAGAATGTATTGAATCATATGCACCCGATGAAGGAACGATTTCCGCCATCAAAGCGCAGTTGGAGGAGTTAGGCTTGGATCCAAAAGAGATGGCAATACCAAAGCGTTTGTATCGCGGCGGGGGTTGTGCCGCGGACGGATATACCGGCTATCAAGGGAGGATAGGTATATTTGAGGTTTTGAACGTGAGCGATGGGCTAAGGGGGATTATTAACGACCCGGGATTTTCGCTGGATAAATTGAGGCACATGGCGAGGAGTGAGGGTATGATAACCATGTTTGAAGACGGTTTGCGTAAGGCAGGGCGGGGGATGACAACCATAGATGAAGTGTTAAGGGTAGTTAGAGAATAGAATGGCCAAATTTCATTACATAGCATCGGACCCCGGCGGCAAGGTTATTGAAGGTGAAATGGAAGCGAACTCATCGGCGGCCATCTTGGGCTGGATGTCTCAGCAGGGTTTACGCCCCGTATCCATTAAATCCAAAGACAAAAGGAATATTTTCTCTAAACAGGTTGGGGAATCGATAACTATCGAGGACAAGGTTTTTATTACCAGATACCTGGCTTTGATGCTTAAGGTGGGCACGGATCTTTTTAAAGCCATAGACATACTGGTGGCAGATTTTGACAAACCGGCGATGAAGAGCCTCCTGCTTGAGGTAAAAGATACTTTGGGTAAGGGACAGCCGCTCCACACGGCTTTTGCCAATCACCCCAAGCAGTTTTCTCCAGTTTTTGTAAGCTTGCTGCGTGCCGGAGAGGACTCGGGCAACCTGGAAAATGTCTTTCAAAGGTTAAGTTCCGATTTAGAGAAGGAAAAAGAGTTGAGATCTAAGGTCAAGGGAGCCTTAATTTATCCAATTATCCTCGTAGGCCTTTCTTTGACGGTGCTTTTTTTGATGCTTTCTCTGGTTTTGCCCAAAATAGCGGAGAGCTTTATGTCTGGGAATATGGAGCCTCCCACATTCTCTAGGGTGGTTTTTGGAGTAGGTCTTTTTCTCAACAAGTATATGATTTTTGTTTTACCGGTTTTGATAGGTAGCGGATTTGGCCTTTGGTATTTCTTTTCTAAAACTGTGGTTGGAAAGGGGATAGGCAGAAGAATAGTGAGGCGTCTCCCGCTCGTTGGGGAGATAGCCCAGAAGTTAGCCATTCAACGTTTTGCGAGCACCCTTTCATCTTTGATGAAATCAGGTTTGCCTATTCTGGATTCTCTGGAGATTACGGCTGACGCCGTTGGCTCAAGTGAGCTCAAGGGGGTACTTTTGCGTGTCTCAAGAGAGGGAATAATGAAGGGACTGACGGTGGGGGAAGCTTTTAAAAGAGAAACCTATTTTCCGAGGGTGGTAGTGAATCTTATAGCCGTTTCCGAGAAGGCCGGCCACATGGAAGATGTGTTGCAGACCCTCTCGGAATTCTATGAATCCGAGATAGATTCATCAATTAAGATCCTAGTTTCTTTCTTGGAGCCGGTATTGCTACTATTTATTGGATTGATAGTAGGTATGATAGCCCTGGCGATTATTATTCCGGTTTACCAATTAGTGGGTAGTATATAGATGAGGATGAAGATACAAAAAGGGTTTACGCTTGTAGAGTTGCTCATAGTGATGGGGATACTGGCCATTCTTGCGGTTGTAGCGACAAGCAATTATTTTGCCTACCGCAATAGAGTGAATATAGACGGAGAAGGGAGTAAGGCCGTAGAGTACTTTAGAGAGGCCATTACTAGAGCCCGCTCTCAGCAAGACGGGGTTGATTGGGCAATCCACATAGACAACGGGGCAAGCGACTATTACGAACTTTTAAGCGGTGGGGCAACCGGTACGCCAGTTGACCGGATCTATTTAAGTTCAGGAGTTGCCTTTACCGCAACCACTTCAAGCAGCACCGTTACCTTGACTGGAGGCCCTACCATAGCCCCTGTGCCCTCGCAGATAAATATTGGTTTTATAACCACAGATGAGGCTTTAAGCGAAGAAATCATCATAGGAACTAACGGCAAGGTTACGAGAACTAAAAGCTATTAAGATAGCATGAAATTCAGGGATTATATAAAGTCAGATAAAGGACAATCTATATTTGAGATCCTAATAGCCATGGCCATTGCCGCCTTGATCGTGGGTTCAAGCGTAACGGCCATCATGGTCTCCTCACGCTCTGGTTCCGCCACGGTCGCTTCGCAGAAAGCTTATTCTATAGCCAACGAGACTTTAAATAATACACGGTCTTTTGCGGAGTCTAGCTGGGCAGATCTATACACGCAGAACAAAGGTGATGTGTACCAATACCATTTGGCTGTTGTGTCAACGAGCTCCACTTCTACTATTCTGGGGATAGCTACGGGAACAGAAGCGGTTAGTTTCACCTCCTCATCGACGGAAGAAAACATAAACTACACCAGCTGGTTTACAATAGACAATGTCCTTAGGAATTCTAGTAATTGGATTGCCGGATCTGGAATAAGTGACCCCACGACCCAGAAAATTACGGCTCATGTGAGTTGGACAGCTAGCGGGGGGACAAAACAAATAGACCTAGTTACATACGTTTCAAGAGTTAGAACAAGATCAATTACTTTTGACGATTGGAGTGGATCTAGCGGAGTGACAACCCCAGTGACCAGACCGACGAACGATTATTATAGCATTACGGGTGTGACCATAACCGCGGGAGGCGATATTACTTATTAGTTAATGAAAACACAGAAGGAAAAAAGCAAAGCGATGCGAAAAACACTCTTAATAGTTAAAACCTTAAGCCTACTGATCATTGGCTTTTTGATTATCCAGGGGTCTTTGGCTCTATTTAGTCATATTTCCCAAGCCATCCAAATCAGAACAACCATTGAGCCCAAAACTCACGCGGAACAGATCATAGAAGACACACTCAAAGAAGACCCAGGAGCCGCCATAGTGGAACAAACAGAGAGTTCTCTCACCTTTCATCTTTCAAACGGCCAATACAAGTTTGTTTCTGTAACCGGCAGACTCTTCACGGAAGACGGAGAACCCATAGACACCTCATTAACCCAGTTATCAAACAGTGAGTGGATCGCGCAAACATCCAAGGGTTTAGACTATGCTCTTAAGTTTAAATCAGATTCAACCAGAAGATACTATCCGAGAAAGAACATAGATGATGAATATATAGAGATCGGTGCTCCAGAATACCTGGATGAAGAAGCATGGCAGAAACTTCCAGTAAACAAACCACACATTGAAAGAAACAGACTTTACTTCGAACAACCAGACTACACTCTAGAATACCTTGTTACACCATATGGGGTTAAAACAAACCTTATATTAGACAACCCTATATTTAACAAGACAATTCGCTATAAATTGACTCTTCATAATCTAACCAGAAGCCAGGAATCAATAATATCAAATCTGGATAATGAAACTGTTGCCAACTTTGTAAAGCCCCACTGGTATGATTCGGGAGATAAATCAGGGGATATTCAATACAGTATAGAAGACAGTTACATTACTTACTCAAACCCTGACCTAACTGACGCTACTTATCCTGTGACTATTGACCCTACCTACGGGCCGACAGGGATCGCCGCAGGCGGGGACGACTACTACCATTATGACACATCATGGTCGAGCGCTACTACTGATGTGCTCGTTGGCAGTGTCGCTGGGTCTATATCTATCCACATGGGCCTGCGCTTCCTCGGCCTCGATATCGCTACTGGTAGCACCATTTCGTCGTCAACCATCGACCTGCGGACCGCCACCGCCGTCGGGTCGGGAACACTGCTCACCAAGATTCGTGCGGTAGACGAGAACGACCCTGCTGCCGCCACCAGTAACGCCACCTGTGGCACCGACGACGCGATGCGCACCACCACCGGGGTGGATTGGGACCCCACCATATCCAACACGAACAACACCCTGATGACGACAGCCAACTTCTCTGCCGTCGTCCAAGAATCCAACGACTCAGGGTTCACCGACGGGTCGGTTGCGTATCTCGTCCAGATAATCAACGACGGCACAACAGGAGACAACCGCCAGGCCTGGGCCTCCTACGAACACGCCTCCTACACGGAGCCGCAGCTCACCATCGTCTACACGCTGCCAGATACCACAGCCCCCACAGTCTCAACCTTCTCACCGGCAGACAATGCGACGGGAGTCGCCACAACCGCGAATTTAGTCATCACCTTTGACGAGGCAGTAGATGCAGAGGCGGGTGCAAACAACGACATAATCATCAAAAAGACTAGCGACAATTCAACCATTGAGACAATAGATGCCCAAGATGCAAAAGTTACAGGATCAGGCACCGCCATCATTACCGTCAATCCAGCCACTACCTTTGATTATTCAACTGGCTATTATGTGCAAATTGGTGCTGACGCCTTTGATGATACAGCAGGCAATTCATATGCCGGTATATCAGACACAACATCGTGGAATTTCACGACAGAATCTCAGGTTTCAAATAACTATCTAGAGTCGGTTACCTTTGATACGGAGTCGGATGATGGTTTTGCCATTAACTCAATTTACTGGGAAGGGACCCTAGTTGCGGGATCTACTGTGGGGTTCCAGTTCGCCGTAGCTACCTCTACTGATTTTTCCGGCGTAGATTTCTTGGGAGAGGATGGTTCTGTTTCTACTTTATACAGTGCGACTGATTCCGATGGATCAGAGGCCATACCCATAAACGGTGTTTACCACCACCCCTTTGAATCCGGCTACAAGTATTTTCGCTATAGAGTCTATCTGGATAAGACATCTGGGAGTCCCGAGGTTACAAAGGTAAGTATCAACTGGACGAAATGATGAATTTTAAAGGACATAGAATCAAAGGCATCTCGGCATTGCCTACCGTGCTTTTAATATCAGGAATTATTTTGGAGGTTGTAGTCGCTGGATTGGCCGTAGCCCGGCTTTCTAGTAGGGGTCTGCTGGGTGAACAGCTTTCCGTTGAAGCCCTAAAGGCGGCGGAGAGCGGGGCACACGATGCAAGTTCGAGAGTAAATGACTATATAAACTGCCCAGATTCAGTAACGTACAATGACCCAGACGCGAAATGCCCAAGTTTATATAGTTTCATCGTTAATGAGGATCTACCGGACCGCATAGCGTGTGTTTCGA
>MHIS01000011.1:3429-3519 GCA_001817635.1 Candidatus Colwellbacteria bacterium GWA2_46_10 | reverse complement strand
CTCCGTCTGGGATTTTCGACAGTTGCACTCCGTAATGAAAAACTTTCTAAACAAAGTAAATAACTTGATAGACAGGCTTGTTCCCAAGCT
>MHIS01000011.1:0-3389 GCA_001817635.1 Candidatus Colwellbacteria bacterium GWA2_46_10 | reverse complement strand
TTCTACGATATCGGCAGAGGTAAACATAAGGCAAGGCATATACTCTTGCGCTTGGCTCCCGGAGTGGTTGTAAGGGGCAAAGTGGTCAACCAAGAAGCCCTTCAGGATACGCTCCTCGAGCTCCATAAGAGGGTATCGAGCAATCCCAAGAAGCTAATTAGCGTAGTAGCGTCCATCCCCATAAACAATATATATATTCAGCCTTTCAACCTTCCCATACTGGCCAAGGATAATCTTAAGGAATCGGCGGAACTCAATATGCGTATGATCTCTCCCATAGATGTGTCCAAGGCGTACTACGATTGGCAGGAAATGGAGGAGAACTTATCTAAAGACCAACTAGATATGGTGGCTGCTTTCGTGGCAAAGGATGTGGCGGATAAATTTATAGAGGCTCTCCAGGGGGCGAACTTTGGCGTGGCCGCGATGGAGTTTAGCTCTCTTGGTTTGATCAGAGCTGCTCTCAAGAACGGACTTATTAGCGCGGACACTCCTAGTTTGCTTTTGCAGATGGATCAGGGAGGGTTGGGTTTCGCCGTTAGTCATATGGGTGGATTGTACTTTCACCACTTCACCGAGTGGGACAGATATATGAACGGCGGCAAGAATATAGATGTAGTTAAGTTCAAAGAAGGGGTGGTAGATGAAGTAAGAAAATTGATAAACTTTTACCTTACTAACTTCAAAACAGGCGATATCAAAAATATTCTGATCGTTGCGGAAAACTTCACCGAAGAGGTTAAGACAGCCCTGCAAAGCGGTCTTCCCGGGATACAAGTCCAAACAGCCAATTTCAATGAGGTGAATAGCGCCCATGGAGCCGCTCTTAGGGGGAGAATCACCAGATCTCAGGATGCTTCGATCAGTTTGGCAAACCTAAGTGCCATAGATGTATTCCGTAAAGGACAAATAGCCGATTTTGTATCGATCTGGCGCAATTTGACCTTTACGACCTTCGGGTTTCTCCTGCTCGTATTCCTGGGATCGGCCCTCTTGCTTCAGCAAACCGCCGAGAGAGTAAAGGAAAGCGATCCATTTACTAGCGGGGGCGAAAATAGCGTAGAGCTGGTGAGACTGGAAAAACAGGCCGCGGAGTTTAACAGCAACGTGAAAATGTTGCAGGCGTTGAGTTCCAAAGCAGGTGCTGCATATCCGATAGCTAATAAGCTTACTACTCTAATGGGAGGGAGTGTCAGCTTAAGGAGAATGACCATAGCCATGAGCAGTGGCAATGTCACCATTGGAGGTTCGGCCAATGCAGAGGAATTAGCTAGGGGGTTCAAGGATAGAATTCAAAGTGATGACCAGTTTGTTGAGGTGGAGTTGCCTTTGCAGGACTTCAAGCCTCAGATTAACGGCAAGATCGATTTCCTGGTTAGAGCGAAACTAAAGGATTTTGATTCTTGAGAATACTTCCCTCAAGAGCAGTAGGTTCTTTTTCGATATAGGTTTGAGGATGAACTCCCCAGCCTTTTTTTGATTTTCGCGCACGCCTATTCTTGCCCTAAAAAACTTCTGGGTTTTAAGATGATTGATGATCGAAGCTACCCCGTTGTGACCGGCGGACCCTTGGTCGAAGGAGAATTTGTACTCTCCGAGGGAGATATCACTATCATCGTGCACCACGAGTAGATTCTCCGGCTTAAGATTAAAATACTTGAGGGCTTCTTTGGCGGCTATTCCAGATTGATTCATAAAGGTGAGGGATTTGATGAATACCACTCCGTTTTCCTTGGAGAACTCAAAATTGCGATATTTTTTGAAGGGGCCCTTGGCGATATGGTCTACGTAGAGTTGGCCAACGTTGTGGTAGGTTGGGGCATATTTTTCTCCGGGATTGCCCAAACCGAAGATCAACCTGATATCGTTCCCTTCGGGCTTTGGGAAAGCGGGCTTCGGGCGGGAGAAAAAAAGCTTGAACATCAATTTCAATTGTATTAGAATTGCCCCCGATGAAGCAATTTCTGCTTTCCTTTCTAGAGATACTGGAGGTCGTTATCGTGGCCGTCGTATCTATCTACTTGGTGTATACCTTTGTCGCCCAGCCGTTCAAGGTGGATGGCAAGAGTATGGAGCCCAACTTTTCTACGGGGGACTACCTAGTAGTGGACGAGGTTACGTATTATTTCCGAGAACCGGTGAGGGGAGAGGTGGTTGTGCTTCACAATCCCACCAACGAAAGCGAGTTTTTCATAAAGAGGGTGATTGGCTTGCCTGAAGAGCAGATATTGGTGTCGGATAACAAGGTTTTTGTGAATGGGGAGCGTATCGATGAAGCGTATCTCCCCACAGGCATTTCCATGGCCGATACGCCTCCATTCCAACTGGGAGAGGAGGAGTTCTTTGTGATGGGGGACAATCGCGAAGTCAGTTTTGACTCAAGAAGTTGGGGACCTCTCGGATTGCATCAGATAGTGGGGGTGGTGCGCATAAGATTCTGGCCGCTTGGGGACATGGAAACGTATAAGCCAGCAGAAAATGTCTAAAGAAAAAAAGAGGGTGAATATTTCAGCCAAGAAGAGCACAAAGAAGGTTGAGGTCACTTCCTTGCGCAAGAAAATTACCTTCCAGTCGCCTCGGGGAATGCACGATATTTTACCGGGCGATTGGCAGATATTGGCCAAATTCTATAACAGAGCAACCGAAATCCTCGAGTTCTATGGCTTCTCGAGGATAGAGACGCCGATCGCGGAGGAGAGGGATCTTTTTGTGCGTACCGTTGGAGAACACACCGATATGGTGGAAAAGCAGATGTATCCTCTGAAGAGCAAAGGGAGAGAGGATCTGGTTTTACGCCCGGAGATAACGGCACCGGTGGTACGCAGCTATCTAGAACACGGTATGCACCGTTTACCTCAACCTCAAAAGTTCTATTACTTCTCCCAAGCTTTTAGGTATGAAAAACCTCAAGCGGGGAGGTTCCGTCAGTTTTGGCAAATAGGGGCAGAAACCCTTGGAGGAGAGAGCGACCCGATACACGATGCTCAGATCATCATCGCTTTTTACAAGCTGATTGAAGATCTGAAATTAGGGAACGTGGTCGTTGGGATCAACAGCATCGGTGGAGCGAATGACAGACAAAACTACAAAAAGAAACTGGTAGACTACTACCGAAAACATTCCAAGGAGATATGTAAAGATTGTGCGAGGCGGATCAAGACCAACCCCTTGAGGGTTCTGGATTGCAAGGTAAAGGGTTGTCAGGTGGTGAAGGAAGACGCGCCCATTATCCTCGACAATCTCTCGAGCATCTCAAAAGCGCACTTCAAGCAAGTCCTGGAATTTCTGGACGAGTTATCCATCCCCTACATTCTAAAACCCAATCTAGTAAGGGGCCTAGATTACTACAACCGCACTGTCTTTGAAATATATGTAGCCGAGGAGGGCAG
>MHIS01000010.1:1525-14006 GCA_001817635.1 Candidatus Colwellbacteria bacterium GWA2_46_10 | reverse complement strand
GCGATATTGCCGATATGCCACGTCTCTACAACTGCCGCCTTGATTCCTTGAGATAAAAAAGAGTCATCTCTTTCTAATTCTCTTTTCATTATCTCCCGGTCAAACCACTCAACGGTTTTTGGGGAACTGAAATCAACTTTTTGGATGAGTTCGTTTCCTATTTCCGGGTAATACGGTAGGCCCAGTAGGTGGAGTTTTTCTCCAATGGTGGTTTTCCCCGAAGTGTGGATTCCGAGTAGGCAGATTATTGTAGGTTCTCCTGTATTTAACATAAATCTGGGTGAATCATACACGATTCTGGGTGTTGGCAAAACGGCCCCCTTACAATCTATACGGGCTATACGGGGGTTATCGCTTTCTGGGGGTAGGTTAGAAACTACTTAAACCACTTGGGTTAGTGAGTAGCCCATTGTAGATAGCAAGGTAACTTTGCAGGTAGTGGAAGGTTAACCATATGGTGACTACACTAGAGACAATAGTGAGAGTAATTGCGACTATGCCTACCATCTTTGCCTCCTGACTTTTCTGCCCTAGATACTTTATCCCAGGCCAAAGCCCCAAGGGCGGTAAAAAAATACTTAGAGCGTAGATTCCAATCTGCGTTATCAGAGGGATCTTAATAAGCTTGGCTTTTAGCTCTTTACCGCAGTTAGGACAAAAGTACCATTCTGGGGAGGTGGGTTGATGGCATATCGGACATGTAGAAACCATATTATCCATGTATTACATTTTAACATTATCTAGATTGAATGCCTCCAAACCATTCGGGGTGTTGTGCTTTGACTTCGCAAGTTAATCTTTTGCGAATTTGATTTATAATAAAGACATGAAAGGTTATGTTGAGAACATAGAGAAACTTTCTTTAGAAAACGAGAATTTTAGGCAGGTCTTGTATACTGCCAAAAACAGCCAGCTTGTGGTTATGAGCCTAAAGCCACAGGAAGATATAGGGGAGGAGATCCATCAGCTAGATCAATTTATAAGATGCGAGTCGGGGCAGGGGATAGCTGTTCTAGATGACGTTAAGCACGAAATTAGTGATGGATTTGTGGTTGTGGTCCCGGCGGGCACCAAACACAACATAGTAAATACGTCTTTGGATAAACCGCTTAAACTCTACACGTTGTATTCCCCACCGAATCATCGGGATGGAGTAGTGCGTCAAACCAAGGAACAAGCCGAATCTAGCGAGGAGCATTTCGACGGCAAAACCACGGAATAACTAGGGGATTATATAGTTAAAGCTGCGATTATAGCCTCACTATGGGCATTGTTATGGTGTATACTAGGCCGGCTTAGGTAAGCGCTGAAATATGAGAAATCTCCGCAACATTGCCATTATTGCGCACGTTGACCACGGGAAAACAACCTTGGTTGATTTTCTGTTAAAACAATCACATACATTCCGAGAAAATTCCCTGGAGTTCCAAAAAGAGTTAATTCTTGATTCAAACGAGCTGGAGAGAGAGCGGGGGATCACAATTCTCGCGAAAAATACTGCTGTTGAGTACAAGGGGATCAAGATCAACATTATCGATACTCCCGGGCACGCCGATTTCGGAGGAGAAGTGGAGCGCACTTTGCATATGGCAGATGGGTGTTTGCTTTTGGTAGATGCGCAAGAAGGGCCAATGCCCCAGACTCGGTTTGTACTCGAAAAAGCTCTTGAGTTAAATCTGAAAGTAATAGTAGTTATTAACAAAATTGATAAGCGCGATAGACGAGTCCCAGAGGTACTTGAGGAGATCAATGCGTTGTTTCTGGAATTAGCCCATGAAGATCATCACCTCGATTTTGAGATTCTCTACGCAGTAGGGCGTGAGGGGAAAGCTTTTGTTTCTCTCCCGGACGGGGGACCAGATGCGGTGCCGCCCGGGACACTCGAACCACTATTTGAAACCATTATTTCATTTGTTAACGCGCCAAGAGATTCTTCCGAGGGTACTTTCCAAATGCTGGTAACAGCCCTCGATTACGACGACTACAAAGGGAAGTATGCGATTGGGCGCATTCATCGAGGCATAGCTAAGCCCAATCTCTCAGTAGTTGCGATCGACAAAGAGGGCAAGAAGACAAGTGGCCGTATTGAAAAAGTATATGTGTCCCAGGGTCTTGAGCGCGTGGAGGTAAAAGAGGCTGAAGCGGGGGATATCGTTGCCCTAACAGGAGTTCCAGAGGCCCATATCAATACAACGATTGCCGATTCCAGCAATCCGGAATCCTTGCCCCTTATCGCCATAAACGAACCGACGCTCAAGATCCTTATCGGCCCCAACACCTCTCCTTTCATGAGCCAGGATGGAAAGTTTCTTACATCCCGTCAGATCGAGGAGCGTATTGAGAAAGAACTTGAGACAAATGTCAGTTTACGGATGGCCAAACAGGGAGCGGGTAAGTTCTTGCTTTCCGGAAGGGGAGAGCTGCACCTCTCGGTACTTTTGGAAACCATGATCCGCGAGGGATTTGAATTAGAAGTGTCAAAACCGGAGGTGATCACCAAAATAGAGAACGGAGTTGAGGTGGAGCCAGTCGAGGAGGTGGTTATTGATACATCGGAGGAATACCGCGGGGTGATTACCGCGGAGCTTGCAAAACGTAAGGCGGATTTAAAAAATATTTTGCTGCACGCAGGTGGGGTGAGGTTTATTTACGAGATGCCGACAAAAACTCTTCTAGGATTACGTAATTTGCTTTTGAGGAAAACACGCGGGTCATTCGTTTTGAATTCAACATTCCTTCATTTTGCGCCAACGAAAGATACACCGACGAGAGTGCGTAACGGAGTTTTGATCGCTTCAGAGTCTGGCCAGGCTGTTGCCTTTGGCCTGGAAGTAGCTCAGGGAAGGGGCACCACATTCATCGCTCCTGGTACGCAGGTATATGAAGGAATGATCGTCGGCGAGAACTCCAGAGAGGAGAATATAGAGATAAACGTGTGTAAGGGTAAGCAGCTCTCGAATATGAGATCTTCCGGAACAGACAAGATGATTTCCCTGGAGCCTCCCTTATTAATGACGCTTGAGGAGGCGTTGGAATATATAGAAGATGACGAGCTTTTGGAGATTACCTCAAAGAATCTTCGGCTTCGCAAGAAGGCGCTGACTAAAGCGGGGCGGGTCTTGGAGAAAAGAAAGAATAATTAACCTAAATATCCATCCGAAATAGGTCGGGGATATATGTGTTGATAAATAGGCCTTTACTAATATACCCCATAGGGGTATATTCTATTTATGCAAGCACAACATAGGAAGTCAGTACATAACCGCTTGAAGCGGCTAGAGGGGCAAATAAGGGGATTGCAGAAAATGGTCGATGAGGACAAATACTGCGTTGATATCATAAATCAGTCTTCTGCGGTGAGAAGCGCTCTCTCTTCCGTGGAGGATCTACTTCTAGAAAACCACCTTTCAGAGCATGTAATTTCGCAGATGAAAGGCAATCAGGAGAAAAAAGCTACCGCTGAGATAGTCGAGATCTTTAAGCGGGCCAAAAGAAAGTAATGAACCAAGAAAACTATGTTTAACCTTTTTAAACAGCGCTGTCCAGTTTGTAAAATGGAGCTTGAAAAAGACAAACACTACGTTGAGGAATCCGGTAAAAAGTTGTGTTCAGAAAACTGTAGGGAAGAATACCGAAAACAATTGGCTGATGGGCAATCAAGATCTTCTCGCGGTACCCCTTGTCATTGAAAGGTCGAGAAAACACAGATATTGAATCTTTAACACTTTATGAAACAAGACTTGGGCAAAGTAGACAGGATTTTACGGTTTGCACTAGCAGTATGGTGGCTTAGTCCACTGGCTCCGCAATTTTCCGTTGAATGGGCAAATCTGTTAGTCGTTGCGGTGGCTTGGATTGCACTTGCGGAAAGTTTTCTAGGTTGGTGCTGGCTTCACCGTTTGTTCGGTATAGATAACAAAAATCAATAGTAAAAGGGGAAAAAGTCGATAGTTAATAAAAAGATCATGAACGAGAAAAACAATGCATCCGCAATTATTATGATGGCAGTAACTGTTGCGGTAGTGGGTGTTTTGGTTTGGGGCGCCAGTCAGGATAGGGACAATAAGTTGACGGCAACTAAAACTGCGGCTGTAGATATGCACGGTAATCCATTAGGTACGGACGTTTCTACTACGTCACTTAACGAATTAGTTGGTAAGCCAGCCCCAGATTTCGCTTTAGCCGATGGAAATGGAAAAGTATATTCCTTAAGTGAATTGCGAGGGAGGAACGTTGTGATGTTCTTCAACGAAGGATTAATGTGTTACCCATCGTGCTGGGATCAAATCGTCACATTTGTGAGGGACGACCGATTAAACCAGGAAGATACGATTGTGCTCTCGGTAGTTGTGGATTCACCGGAAGAATGGCAGGAAGCGATTCGGCAGATGCCAGAACTAGCAGAAGCGGTAGTGGTATTTGATGACGACACAGAGGTATCTAAGCAATTTGGTATGCTTACAACCGAATCTTCAATGCATAAGGGATTATTTCCAGGACACAGCTATGTGGTAATCGACAAAGAGGGGATTATCCGCTATGTACTCGATGATCCCAGCATGCGTATCAACAACGATAAATTAGTCGCGGAGCTTAGTAAATTAACTTGAGGTTAAAGGAAGCAAACAGCTTATGTCTGATAAGGCTTTCCTAAGGTCAAGTATTTATGGAGCACGTAATCTAACCTCATGAGTAAACATAATGATTACAACCCGCAGGAAATAACATACACCTGCCCCATGCATCCAGAGGTACGAAAAACTGCACCCGGTAAATGTCCGGGCTGCGGTATGGATTTAATTTCTCAAAAGAGATCCAGCAATATCGATACCGCTCATGATATGCAGAAAATGAGTCACATGGATCACGAAGCGGCGATGACTAGCCCTCAGATAGCCAAAGTTATGGAAGCGGATATGCGCCGCAGGTTCTGGGTTGCATTTTTACTTTCCATCCCCATTTTTCTTTATTCACCGGTTGGTGAGGCAGTTCTTAGAATTACTTTGCCAAGCCCAATCCCAACTAATTGGCTTTTGCTCATTCTTACCACCCCTATCGTCTTCTGGTCCGGTTCGATCTTCATTACCGGCACCTATTACTCCCTGAAGGCTAAAAAACTGAATATGGCTGTCCTAATCGCCACGGGAGTACTCGCTGCCTATCTGTTTAGTATTTTGCTCACATTTATTGGATCTACGGAAACTTTTTACGAGGCGGCAGCGCTTTTGGTCACGTTCGTATTATTCGGTCACTGGATGGAGATGAAATCACGGAAGGGTACCTCGGAATCACTCCGTGCATTGTTTGACCTAGTGCCGCCGAGGGCGACTGTTATCCGTAACGGCCAAGAAGTTAGTGTCCTGAGTGCCGAGATTATAAAAGGCGATGTTGTTATCGTTAAACCGGGAGATAAGGTCCCGGTGGACGGCGAAGTGGTGGAGGGCGAAAGCACGATTGATGAATCCTTAATCACGGGCGAATCAATCCCTGTTACCAAAACTGTCGGTAATCTAGTTATTGGCGGGGCGGTAAATGTAACCGGACTGCTCAAATTCAAAGCGAGAAAAGTCGGTTCAGAAACGGTATTGGCACAGATCATCAAGATGGTTGAGACCGCCCAGAATTCCAAAGCTCCCGGCCAGAGAATCGCAGACAGATGGGCGGGGAGATTGGTAATTGTCGCTATTAGCTCCGGACTTGTTACGTTTCTAAGTTGGTACTTTTTTGGGAAAGCATCACTGCTTATTGCGTTGACTTTTGCAATCTCCGCTGTAGTGATCGCCTGTCCGGATGCGCTTGGCCTGGCAACCCCAACAGCCGTCGCGGTCGGGACAGGTACCGGTGCAAAAAATAACGTTCTTATTAAAGATGCGGCTACCCTTGAAAACACTTCCCGAATAAATGCCATCATCCTTGATAAAACCGGTACGTTGACTGAAGGTAAGCCTAAAGTGACTGACGTGATTGCCTTTAACGGGTTTACCTCTGAGACGGTGTTGCAATACGAAGCCACTATTGAAGCGGCTTCGAACCATCCAATTGCAAAAGCAATCATTGATGAGGCAGAAAATAGAGGAATTAAATCCCTATCTTTGCAAAGCTTTACATCGGTTGCTGGCCACGGCCTCAAGGGAGTCATTGACGAGAAGAATATCCTTGCCGGGAAAGAGAAATTATTGGAGAACAACGGAGTAGATATTGAAAAAGAACATGAAGCAATTGATAAACTATCTTCGCAGGGGAAAACACTAAGTTTGCTTGCGGTTGATGGTGTATTGGCCGGCGTTGTGGCCGTGGCGGATACAATTAAGCCCAATTCCCAAAAAACCGTTAAGGAGCTTAAAAGACTCGGGGTTGAGGTGGTAATGATCACTGGTGATCATCCGAAAGTAGCTGAGGCGGTTGGCAAGGAATTGGACATAGACCGGCTATTTGCTGAAGTGGTGCCAGAGGACAAAGCAAGTTACGTCAAGAAGCTTCAAGATGAAGGGAAGTTTGTGGCTATGGTTGGTGACGGGATTAATGATGCACCGGCGTTGGCTCAGGCCGATATAGGTATCGCCATTGGTGCGGGAACAGACGTCGCGATCGAGACTGGCAATATCGTGCTCATGAAGTCAGACCCTTACGATATTGTTGCGGCTATACGTTTATCCAAGGCGACTGTCGTAAAAATGAAACAAAATCTTTTCTGGGCTGCGATCTACAATCTTTTAGCCATTCCAGTAGCAGCCGGGGTATTTTATCCTTCGTTTGGATTATTGCTCCGTCCAGAAGTTTCTGCTTTACTTATGTCAGCATCGTCAATTATTGTTGCGACTAATGCAGTATCGCTTAAACGCGTCGAGTCGAAACTAAAAAACTAAAAACATGAAAAATAACAAGGCAATTATTATCGGTTTGGTCATTGTGGGTATCGCGGTAGCGGCTTTTTGGGCATCTAGTGGCAATGATACCCAGAAATCAGTGGTGAACGAGTTGTTGGGAGGAGAAAAGGTAGTTGTGTACAAGAGTCCTACTTGCGGCTGTTGCGAAGCCTATTCTTCCTACCTCAAGAGCGAAGGCATAACGGTTGATGTACAAAATGTTGCCGACCTCAACGTAATTAAGGAAAGATTTAATATACCCCTGAATCTTCAGAGTTGTCACACCATGGAAGTAGGGGGGTATGTTGTAGAGGGGCATGTCCCCCTAGAAGTTGTAGAAAAACTACTTGCGGAAAAACCCCAGATACAAGGAGTGGCTCTTCCAGGAATGCCCTCTGGTTCGCCAGGCATGCCGGGACTAAAGACAGCTCCGTTTGCGATCTATACTCTTGGCGGAGCAGAGGGAGAAATTTACATGACTATTTAAGAAACTATGAAGAAAATACTGTTTTATTTTGTGGCGATCCTTGTTCTAGTTGTTCCCAAAACCGCCTCTGCTCATTGTCCGCTTTGTGTGGCGGGTGCCGGAGCTTTGGCTGTATTAGCAACATCCCTGGGGGTATCCTCGGTGGTGGTGGGCATCCTTATAGGTGCTTTTGCGTTAGCCCTTGGCCTTTGGTTGGCGCCTCTCGTTAAAAAACGATATATCCCGTACCAAAAACAGATACTGACGCTATTGATAGCTGTGACTACCATCATCCCAGTCATGCCTTTTATCAAAGATTATGGACCTCTCTATATATCTCTTGGGGGAAAGTATGGAACCCCATGGCACAATACCTACACAATAGATTTGTTTCTCTTCGGCAGTGTGGTGGGAGCCCTCTTGATGCTGATGGCGCCTTCGGTTAGTAAACTGGTGACCAAAGTAAGGAAGCATCAGATGCCCTATCAGGGAGTTGCCATTACGCTCTTGCTGTTAGTGATCGCCTCCGGGATTGCCCAAATAATCCAATGGTAGCGTTCTCAAATATCCTCATAGCCCTCACGGTATTATTTGTTTTTTATATCGTTTTGAGATTTGTCTTGAAATTGAAGGTATGTGCCCTGTGCGCTTCTGTTTCTACGACTTGGTTAGGTCTTCTAGTCATGAAACTATTTGGTTTTGAAATAGATCCTTTGATTATGGGTATCCTGATGGGAGGAAGCGCGGTTGGCATAATGTACCTTCTAGAGAAAAAAATGTCTGAAAAGTATAGTATTTTGAAATTTCCCTTTTTGCTGACACTGTTTACTCTTACATATATTGTGCTTACGGATTTCGGGGAGGGACTCCTAATCTATCTAATTATCTTATTTTTGTGGGTTGTTTTCTTGACCGTATTCTTGATGGGAGAAAACGTGGAGGTATTCAAGAAAATCGGCAAAAAACTTATAGAATGTTGCAAAAATTGGTAGCTTACATGAGAGTTTGGTTATTCTCGCCCGGAACAATACAATGAATCACATGAACAAAGATATTATGGGAGTGCCGATCTGGCAGTGGGGAGTAGTCGTGCTTGTGGCAACAACCCTTTTGGGGTTTGGCGCTGTAGGACAGATACCAAAGGACAAAGTTGCGGTGGGTGAAGAGAATCTGGAGGAAACTGTTATGCCTAAAGACGGCTTTACGATACCTGTGGTGTGGGGTGACTTAGGAAAACAACTGGTAGAAGTTGGTGTGATCGATGCAGCCAAGTTCGAGAGCATCTACGCTTCTCAGGGGGGCCTGAGTGCTCCGGAGAAAGAACTGCTCTCCGGCAATACGCCAGGGCAGCTTGTGATGGACCAAAGCAATGCGCACGTTTTACTGAATCTCTTGTGGGCTTTCGGTTTAGCTAACGAGAATCCGGTTTTAACTGAAGGACCAATGAGTGACCCTGCCTATGGCGGTGCTGGTGGATTCGCTTCAACTGGAGGTTGGACTATTTCGAAGGGAGATGCAATGGAGTACTACAGCAAATACCCGCTTGTCGTCCTTTCTCCAGAACAGCAAGCATTAGTTGAAAATGTATCTAAGGGTATCTACCGACCGTGTTGTGGAAACTCAACCTATTTCCCGGATTGCAATCACGGTATGGCTATGTTGGGTCTTCTAGAGCTTATGGCATCTCAGGGAGCTAATGAAAGCGAGATGTACGAGGCGGCCTTGCAAGTAAATTCATATTGGTTTCCCGATACCTATTTGACCCTAGCCAGCTATTTCTCTAACAAAGGGATTCCATGGGATAAAGTTGATCCAAAGTTGGTTTTGGGGTCTGACTACTCAAGCGCTAGCGGGTTTAATAGAGTGCTTACTGAGATAGAACCGGTAAGCGCCAGCGGGGGTGGTTCTTGCGGCGTTCAATAAAAGGCCGAAAAATTTACACAGTAATGAAAAAGATCAATGAACTCGCCTTGGCTAATGCAGTAGGCATAGTCTCGGCTCTTGCAATGTTGTTGCTGACAGGCTTTGGCGGAATGGGGTTTTACGCTGGTGCGATGCGCAACATGATGCAATGGCACATGTTCTACGGACCAAGTTTTACCGGCGTATTGGGAGGCATGATAGAAACATTTGTTATTGGTTTCGTCTTTGCCTACGCAGTAGCTTGGTTTTATAACAAGCTGAATAAGGGGTAGGGGTTATACGCCGCTCATTTTTCTTAGCGACTTGACAGAAAAGGAAGGTGAGAGCACATTGGACTTAAATTACCACTAATGACCAGTAGTAAGAGATTATACGTTCTCTTACTGATCCTCTCTTTGACCAGTGTTTTTGCGGTTGGAGACGCTAGCGCCATTACTAGGGCTAACTCTGATTTTAGCGTTGATTTAGCTCAAAAGATTGATAAATCACAGTTATCTGATGTTGATAAAAAACTGAGTTCAGATATTTTTCAAAAACTAAACGAAAGACTACCATCTTCGTTGGGGCTAAATCAGCGTTCGGCGAAACCGGGTATAAAAAGTGACGAGGAAATATACGTCTATATTTATGTTAATCCCGACTTTTCGACCAAAGTTATTGATCAACTCAATTTAGATATTGTTAATAGGGATGAGCAAAATCATGTAGTATCTGCCCGTGTAAAATTAAGTGAGATCAAGAACGTAGCTTCGTTACTACAGGTCAGGCAAATACGTTCAGTTATACCTCCAGTCGTTAGAACGGGTTTAGTAGATACCGAAGGTGATAGCATACACCGGTCAGACGTCGTTAGGAATTTATTTTCGCAGGATGGAAGTGGTATAAAAGTGGGTGTTATCTCGGATGGTGTCGATGGCTTTAGCTCTTCACAATCTAGTGAGGATTTACCACCAGAAGTAATAGTGCTTAGTGACACCCAAGGGGGAGCTGAGGGGACAGCTATGCTTGAGATAATTCACGATATAGCTCCCGGGGCAACTTTATATTTTCACGATTACGGTGGTGATTTTATAGGATTTAATTCAGCCATAGATGATCTGGTTACAGCTGGGGTCAATGTGATAGTTGATGATATAGGGTTTTTTGATCAGCCATATTTTGAAGATGGCGAAATTGCTTCACACGTTACCTCGGTTTTAGCTAACAATGACATAATTTATGTTTCAGCAGCTGGGAATGATGCTATAAGGCACTACCAGGGGCATTTTTCAGATGATAGTTTAGGATATCACGATTTTGGAAACGGAGATGGTACTTATCTTTATGCTGATATACCTAGCGGTGGATGGATTAAGGTAATGCTTCAATGGAATGACGAATTCGATGGATCAAGTAATGACTATGACCTTATTCTGTTCGATTATCCTTCCTACGATATTATAGGAGGCAGTTATGGAGAGCAGAGTGGAAACGAAGACCCAATTGAGGGATTTATGTACATGAATTCTAGTGAAGATACTGTTACCAGAGCAATAGGTGTTGATAATTATGATGCTTTAGGTAACGAAACGCTAGAATTATTTATTTTTAACTACTCAGATGGTGTAACTATTCACCAGCAAAATATAACACCTATAGACTCTATATTCGGTCATCCTGCTGTTCCTGGGGTGATTGCGGTTGGTGCTATCGCGGCAAATGATCCAGAGAATGACACAATAGAGAGCTTCTCTTCTCAAGGCCCCGTTACAATAATAGGCGAAGCTCAAGAACGTCCCAAGCCGGATTTATCGGGTATAGATGGAGTGAGTGTAGCAGGTGCCGGTGGCTTCTTTACCCCATTTTCTGGCACAAGTGCGTCTGCTCCACACATTGCTGGCATTGCCGCTTTATTGTGGGCAGAGCAACCCTCGTTAACAGGAGATGAAATTAGAGATCAGCTATATGATACGGCTGTAGATTTGGGGGATAGTGGATTTGATAACATCTATGGTTATGGTCGCGCAGATGCACTCCTTGCGTTCCAAGCTATTTCAGATACAACTGCTCAATCATTTTCAGCGATATCATCGGATCTGATAGACAGAGGTATTTCTAACAACTTGAATGAGGTTACAGCTGATAACGTCGACAATTTTAGCGATTTATATTTTGAGAAAACAGGTTTCGGCAAGATTACTTTCTTGAAAAAGCTAGATTTGTCTGACCCAGAAACCATCTTTTTCTTACACAGCTTGGAATCAAAGCTTAATATGGATAGTGGAACCATAGGTCTGAATACCACCGATTCAGAGATGTTTGCTACTTCTGGTGCAAAGCTCCAAATGTACGGATTCCCAGACGTAGATTTGTCCGAATTAGTTTTCACCGTTACCGATAACGATGGCAACCCACTAACCGAGGATGATGTACAGGATTTAATTAGTAAGATTTCCTTAGAAGATTGTGTAGGCGAATCCGATTGTACGCTATCTTTTGAGGCAGAGCACTTTACTACGTTTAACGTTGACGTTGCGGAAGGAGCAGAAGAAGCGACCAGCAGTATTGATGTCGATTTTGTGGGTGCACAAGCCGATAAGACATTTGATGGTAGTGACAGCGGGCTGAGTGACCAGGGTACATTCAGTATCACTTTTGATGTAACCGCAGAGGGATCAGACATTTATCTTCCAGACACCGCATCGAATACCGATGTGATAGCAGGAACCACAGTAGGCGTTGGTTATGATGTAATCTCAGATGGTATCCAGGCGTCATCAACGTCCGAGCTGACTAGTCCTTCTGGAGCTGGTGCAGGTAGTAATTCCAATTTTGAAATAGAGGAGGGGAATACAGAGAGATTTACCTTAACTTCTGTTATTACTCCTGATAGTGGATCGGGGGGGAATTTCTTTAGTATCGCCCTAAATGGCATTCAATGGGGGACTGTTGACCAAGCAACTGGCACGATGGTGTATGACGAGAATCTGGATGAGTTTGAAACAAATGCCATCATTCTTAGTGGTGCCGAGCCAGAACCAGCAGATGGAGACTCAGATGGTATTCCCGATGCAGAAGACAACTGTCCGGTAGTATCCAATGTCGACCAAGCCGACGCTGATGGAGATGGGACAGGAGATACTTGTGATGACACTCCCAATGGGGAATCAGACACTGAAGCGCCGGTAATTGAAGAACATAACAACGTGGTTACCGAAGCGACTTCAAATGAGGGTGCTGTTGTGGA
>MHIS01000010.1:0-1458 GCA_001817635.1 Candidatus Colwellbacteria bacterium GWA2_46_10 | reverse complement strand
GGTTCATTATTCCCAATTGGCACCACAGAAATAACTTGTAACAAAACAGACGTAGCTGGAAATGTAGCCATGCCTACATCCTTTAACGTTATAGTGCAAGACACTACGCCACCGGAGATTACGCTCAACGGTGATGCTGTGGTGGACCTCACGGTAGGTGAGCAATATAACGAAGAAGGTGCAACCGCCTCGGACGTAGTGGACGGTGATTTAACGGAAGAAATTGATACAGATAATAGTGAAGTTGACACCTCGCAACCTGGGTTTTACACAGTTACTTACAATGTTTCTGATTTTGCGGGCAACGACGCGGAAGAAGTGACTAGAACAGTTAATGTTTCTGATGCAGAAGCCCCGGTTATTGATAGTGCCTCTGACGTTACAGTAGAAGCGACCAGCACAGATGGAGCAGTTGTTACTTACGACGAAAGCGCGCTTACAGCAACAGACGATGTTGACGGATCTATTTCTGTAGATGAAGGATCGTGTGCTCCTGAATCCGGTTCCACATTTGCGCTTGGTACAACTGCTGTAGCGTGTTCGGCAACTGACTCTTCCGGTAATGAAGGCAACGGCGTAGCATTCTTCGTAAATACTGAAGACACGACTGCGCCGGAAATTACACTCATCGGTTCAACCCCCGTTGAACTGACTGTTGGCGATTCATATTCTGATGCCGGAGCGTCTGCTCTTGATACCGTGAATGGGGATATTACCGAAAGTATAGTGATAGGTGGTAATACAGTTGACACTTCAACAGCCGGTACGTATGTAATTACTTACAACGTCTCTGACGCAGCTGGCAATGCTGCAGATGAAGTAACTAGGACAGTTGTTGTCTCGGGAACTGAGTCAGAACCGGTAGATGAAGACTCAGACGGAATCTCCGACTCGGAAGATAACTGTCCTGCAGTATCCAACGCCGGTCAAGCTGATGCTGATGGAGATGGTACAGGAGATGTCTGTGATGAGACTCCAAACGGAGATGAAAATACGGTGGTCCCCGATGAAAGTGGGAATGCCACTCTTAATGATGAAACGCCGGAAGTCGTTCTTACTGATCCGGAACAGAACGTAGATATTACAATAGATTCTGGTACAGAAAACCCAACGATTGATGTAAGTTCATTTATTAACGAAGAAGGAGTAGGAACATTACCGGGAATTACAATCAATTCTGATGTGGCGGATGTCTTTATTCCAGAGAATACGATTGTGACTGGTCCAGTTGGTTGGGATGGAATAATTCAAGCGCCAATTTCCGGTACGCCGACAGGTGGCAATGCACCGGCTGGGTTTAGTGTAGGCAGTACTGTCATCTCGGTTGGTTCGCCAGATGGTACTTTAGTCTTTGATAGCCCGGTCACAATACTACTTGCAGGCGTTACGGGTACCGTCGGATACAGACCATCTGGATCAGATACATGGCAAACGATAACCAATGTTTGTGGTGGCACG
>MHIS01000009.1 GCA_001817635.1 Candidatus Colwellbacteria bacterium GWA2_46_10 | reverse complement strand
ATGTTGCCCTCCGAGACCACGACGATGAACTTCTTCACGCCCCGCGAGTAGTGGAAAGCGGCACGCGCCTTCAACTGTTCGACGGAGATGCGGCCGACCGCATCGGTTCCCAGCAGATCCACGCGGTGACCGCGATAGAAATGTCTGATCTCCTCGTGCTTGTCATCATCGAGCCGATCGCTGCAGAACCTGCACGAACCCCACTCGTCACGATTGAGTCCGAGGACCCAAGCTGCCTTGCGAATGGAATAGTGCGCGAACATCGACGTGAGGATCACGCAAGGCGAGTCCTGATCTCCAGTCCTCTGTGCGAGATACTCCCGTCCGAGAAGCACACCCATGATGTTGGATTCGGTTCCTCCAGGAGTGATGTAGCCATCGATGGCTTCTGCTCCCAAAAGATCTGCGACCATGGAGATCGCATCTCTCTCCAACGCCTGAGTACCACCGAACCCCTTCTCGCCCTCACCGCTGGTGTGGGTCGTGATGTTGTTCGGATGGCTCTTCAAGAACATCTCAAACGCCTCGATGCTGATATCGGCCGGGGTCGTCCCCGGAAATCCGATGACCAGACTGCGGGCGTAATCGATGTTCTCGTCCAGCGCTCCTCCAAGTGCTGCGAAAATCTCTGCCTTGCTTAGACCCTTAGGGGGCCATCGCCTTGTGAGTTGCATTGCATCCTCCTCAGGTCACCATGTCCGGGGCCTGAACGGTTTGAGTTCAATCGTGGGCAAGTCGGGGTAGTCGATCTTCATCGCCGCGCGAACGACGGTCATAACCGCCTCCCCTACTTCGCGAGCATGTGCGTTGCCGCGAGCCAAGATCTCCCAAACGTAGTCAGGATTGACTGCGAATTCAGCACGCCGCGAGCGGATCGGTTCCATAAAGTCGTTCATGACGTCGATCAACCGCTTCTTGTCCGCGACACATCCAATCTCGCCACGTTGACAAGCGATGATCACCTCATCGGCGATCTCCGGAGCAAAGGCGGAGTAATACTGATACACAGCGCACCCAAGGGGATTGCCGGGATCATCTACCCGCTGCTTGTTGGGATCGGTGTAAGCGGACATGATCTTGGCTACGACCGTGTCGGCAGAATCGCCGAGGTAGATCGCGTTGCCACGGGACTTACTCATCTTGTCCATGTCGAGACCAGGGAGACGAGCCACATCACCCACCAAGATCTCCGGTTCGACGAATGTCGGGCCGTAGAGTTTGTTGAAACGACGTGCAATATCCCTGGTGCCTTCGATATGCGGTGCCTGGTCTTCGCCGACGGGGACCAGAAGCCTGTCTCCAGACCCAAGGGGAACCGGCGAGAACAGCAGAATATCTGCTGCCTGTGAAACCGGATACCCCAAGAAGCCGTAGAGAAGGTCTGTTTGGTGCTTCAGCTCCTCCTTGATTGTTGGATTCTGCTGAAGTTCGGCGACCCGCGTGAACATGCCGAAGTACATCGACAGTTCAGTCAGATCAGGAACCTGCGACTGAATGAAGAACGTGCTCCGGTCAGGGTCGAGACCGACGGCGAGGAAGTCTAAGACCACCTCGTAGACGGAGTCGCGAATCCCAGAAACGTTCTCGAAGTGCGTTGTCAGGGCCTGCACGTCGGCCAACAGGAAGAAGCATTCGTACCCTTCATCCTGAAGATTCACCCAATTCCTCAGAGCACCAAAGTAGTGCCCGAAGTGTAGGGGCCCCGTCGTGCGGATCCCTGATAGAATTCTTCGTGTTGCCACTGTATCACCTCTTTCACTTTATAAATTGTCAATCGGATGTTTAAAAGGGGCGGGCGCAGTGGGGCTCGAACCCACAACCTGCGGTTTTGGAGACCGCTGCTCTGCCAGCTTGAGCTATACGCCCGCGAACCTTGTAAACCCTTTACTGCCTTAAGGGTATACTGAATACACTAGGTTCTGTCAAACCTGTTGAAGCTGAAATGCCTTCTTGAAAGAAGTGATCCTTGGCTGGCCTCCTCGAGCTGGAATTACACTAAAACCTTAACTCCTTAACGTCTTTTTTAATCATCCCTAAGATCTCGGGGAAGTTAGGTGCAGTGAAGTGTCCCTTCTTATCCCTGTATATACCTATATAGGCCCTCTTTAGCTTCTTACGATACTTCTCTGCGTGTGTTACTGGCACGACATCGTCATCCTCCGAAAAGAGAACGTATAGATTCTTGCAGTTCTTCTCGATTAAGGACAGATCGCTTTTAAGGTGGAACCCGCCAGCTAAGTTTTCATTAGGTAGATCTCCATCAAAAGGGGCACAAACTAAGTAGACTGAGAGGGCCTTTTTAGGCAACTGGTGCTCAGATAGATATTTAGCAAGGAAAATACCTCCGAGAGAAGAGCCTATGAGAATAAAGTTTTTACGCAGGAGTGGCAGATACCTTTCAAAAGCAATCTCCCAATCCCTGTATTTAGCATTATCCTGTAATGGCATTCGTGGCCTAACAATCTCGAATCTTTTGGAAAACTTTTCTTCGAGATCAGCTTCCCAATAAGGGTTTCTCACCGCAGATACTTCTCTCGTCTTTAACCAATGTAAATAATCTTTATGATTCTTGAAGGTCATCCCCCCGTGGACCATAAGTATTTGGAGTTTGTTTTTCATATCTGAACTTTACCATACCCTCCTCGGGAGCAGGAGACGCCTATGTCCTTCGTGCTAGCACGACTTGGCTTGAGGAGTGGATTCGAACCACCCTGGTCGCCCTGTCATCTCGGTTATACGGGTCTATCCGGTACTAAATTGTCACTGCGGAGAGAGAGGGATTCGAACCCTCGGTGCCATTTCCGGCACACAGTCTTTCCAGGACTGCCGATTAAACCACTCTCGCATCTCTCCGGTCATTTTTTCTCACGTACTGCGAGATGGGATTGGAATTTGGCAATATTCTTCGGATTGTGAGAGCCGATCAGTTCCATGTACCTCTCAATACTCCAAAGATCGTACATATACAGCCTCCCTTCCTGTTCTTTTTTAGCATTCAAACCAACTCTTTGCAATACGTTATGGACATCACCAAGTAGGGACTCTGAGTAGCTGGTAAAACACCAGCCAATGTAGATGCCGCTTCGCTTTCTATGAAAGTAGAACCCCCCATCAGTATCAAAAAGTCCCCTCACGCAAGCAGTGGCATACTGTTTGTTGCGGAGAACCCATTTAGGGATCCTAATCTTATTTTTCATCTTATTTCCACGTTTTAGCCCAAGGTCTTCTAGACTATTAACAAAGTAAACTCCTGAAATAGCCAATCTGATCGAGTGATCGTTTATTCGTTCATAAATAGAAGGTTTTACTCTGAATACACGCTGAATAAGACCAGCGAGGAAATAGGAATACTCACGATCCACCAACGCGCTCAGATAAATTGTCGCCTGATGTGAGGTCAACCCTCCATCACCAAGGAAAACACCGATAAGCTCTGCTAACTCAGTGGATGGCGCAGGGACGATGAATTCTTTTGCAACATTGCATCCTAATGCCTTGTATCTTAATGGATCTTGCCTCCTCCGCTCCTGGGAAACTCTCCCACCCTTCTTTCTCCCTTCGAGTGTGCCTGGAGGTCCGTACATTTCAAGGTACTTTTTTCCACCAAGACTTGCTCCTTTTGCTACATACCAGTATGGAGTGAGAGTTTCCCCTTTTGGCAGAGTGACCCTAAAGTCTCGCGCCAACTTCTCAAAAGTCTTATGGGGACCAAAATATTTTTCCCGGTGCCAGTCGCGAAACGTTCTAGGAGTAACGGTGCAATACACGGCAAGTTGATCAACGGAGAGTTCGCTCTTTCTAAGTACTGCTTCAAGAAAGGATTTTTGTTTTCCTTGGGGCAAATGAATCCGAGCTTCCACCCCGTAATTATATCAAATTTTGGGATAAACCGCTTGGCCATCCCTCCTTTACTTGATTAGTGTACCTACGAAAGTTTGACCTTTCAGTAAACGTTTAAAGTTAGATAGCCTTCTGCCGTCTATCACTATCGCTTTTAATCCATGTTTCTGGGAGAAGGCTGCTGCTATGGGATCAACGGGTGCGCTAGCTCCAGGTATCCATTTCTCTGGGACCAACTTCCTGTATATCCCCCAACTCAACTCATCAAATGTTCTGGCCTTGGGATACTTAGCTGGGTCTTTCTCATAAACGTGGTCGGGTGTTCCGGCGATAATAAACTCCTTTACTCCCAAATCTTTGGCAATAGCCGATGTCACGAAATCTGTTGACCACCCTGGCTGCCAACCACTACCTATGGTAACCGGTTTACGCAAAGGTCGAATTCTATTTCTATTGTCTATGATCACAGGCTCAACCATATCTCCGAAGATAGCGTGTAAAAGTTGTGCGTTTGAGCGCGTAGCGTGAATACCGATCCAATCTTTATCTTTATCGCTCAACTTGGAGATCTCTTTAGCAGCCTCCTGATACATACGAGCAAGCTTTCCTCCCCCCACAACCAGCACAAATCGTTTACCATCCCCCACTAATTCCTCAACAAGTTTTTTGAACTGCTTAATAAATGAAACGTCTATCTGATCCGGAAAAACGATAGATCCCCCTAGGGCTATAACGTACGTTTTTCCGAACTTATACTTCATACCTTCATTCCCCTGAGCGCCTTGATCCTTTCTTCCGTTGAAGGATGAGTCATGAAAAGCTTGTGAAGCCACATACCTTTTTTCTCTTTATACGGATCCTCCAGCCAAAGATGCGCCGTTGTATTATTGGCTGTCCTTAGGGGCGTTGGATCCGATGCAATTTTTTGCAGGGCGCTGGCTAACCCATCTGGATATCTTGTAAGGAGAGCCCCCGATGAATCCGCCAGAAACTCTCTTTTTCTTGATATCGCAAGCTGGATCAAACTAACGGATATCGGGGCAAGAATCGCTAGGGCAAATCCTATCAACACAATAGCTCCCCCAGCTCTATCACTATCCCTCCTTCCTCCTCCAAAACGCATGGAGCGCAAGAACATGTCAGAAAGCAAAGAAATGAAGCCGGCCAGGACTACCGCTACCGTTGAAACCAGCATATCTCTGTTTCCAATATGCGACATCTCGTGAGCTAACACTCCCTCCAACTCGCTTCTATCAAGTTTCTCCAAAAGCCCCTCTGTTACCGCAACCACGGAATGTTCGGGGTTGCGACCTGTAGTAAAGGCGTTAGGTGCCTTCTCAGGTACGATGTATATCCTCGGAGTGGGTAGCCCGGCGGTAATGGCAAGATTCTCCACTATTCTGTAGAGCTCCGGAGCGTTTTGCATTGTCACCGGTTTAGCTTGGTGCATTGCCAGAACAATTTTATCCGAGTGCCAGTAGCTGATAACACTAGTAATAGTGCTAAAGGCAACCGCGAAAATTAAGATGCTACTATTGCCGTAGATCTGGGAGAATACCCAGCCTATGCCGATAACCACGATCAAAAAACTGCCAAAGAGAATCCAGGTTTTACGGATGTTCCTATATTTATTGGTATAGAGAGAAACCAACTCTAGAACTTAACTTTGACCGGCTCTTTCTCCTGCGCTGTCTCTGTTTTGAAGAAATCCATTTGTTTGAATCCAAACATATTAGCTATGAGGTTGGTGGGGAATGATTCTACCTTGGTATTTAGATCATTGACAGTTGTGTTGTAGAACCTTCTGGAAGCCTGGATCTTATTTTCCGTATCCGAAAGTTCTCTTTGCAGTTCCAAGAAGTTGGCATTCGCCTTGAGGTCGGGGTAGTTTTCGGCAACGGCAAACAAAGTCTTCAACGTGCCAGAGAGCATATTCTCTGATTGTTCCCTCTCGAGAGGATTTCCCTTCTCTCCAGCCACGCTGGTTCTAGCTTTGGTCACATCATCCAAAACCTTCTGCTCATGCTTGGCGTATCCCTTAACGGTCTCTACTAAATTGGGAATTAGATCAAAACGTCTTTTCAACTGAACGTCCATGTCAGAAAGAGCTTCCTTGCCGCGGTTGCGTAGCCTTATCAGACCGTTATACGTAAGTGCCAGCCAGACGACTATCAAACCCAAAACTATTAATAGGTAATTCATATGCGAGAGTCAGTATACCAAGAAAAACGCCTCCGCAATAGGAGGCGCTTTCCCTTACATCCCCATACCAGGGGGCATACTATCTCTCTTTTCTTCCGGGATTTCCGTCAAGGCCACCCCTAAAGTCATATAGGTCGCGGCCACGGAGATAGCGTTCAAAAATGCGGTTTTAGTAACCTTGAGTGGATCGGTAATGCCCGCCTCCTTCAAATTCACCACTTTGTTCGTCAAACCATTGAATCCAAGCCATTTATCCGTAGATCCTTTCTTTACGCGCTCAAACTCCTTAAGGGTTTTCTCATCCCCACCGGAGTTGGCAATAATGGCCCTTACTGGAGCATTTAGAGCCCTTTTGATAATCTGCTTTACGGCATTGGTTATAGCCCTATCCTCTCCAGAGATAAATTCAACATCTATGTTGTACAAGGCCATCCCCCCTCCAGGGACCACCCCCTCTTCCATGGCGGCTTTAGTGGCGTGGACGGCGTCATCCACTCTGTCTTTGAGCTCTTTCTGGGCGGACTCGGTTGGAGCACCCACCTTGATCACCGCTACTCCCCCGGAGAGCTTCCCTAGGCGCTCCTCTAGTTTTTCCTGGTCAAAACCGGAGTCCGTAGCTTCAATCTGTTTCTTGAGCTGACTAATGCGCGCGTCAATATCCGCTCGCTTCCCTTTCCCGCCGACAATCGTTGTGTCGTCTTTATCGGATACCACCTTCTCCGCGCTTCCCAGATCGTCCATCCCTATATTCTCAACCTTCTTCCCTAAATCGCTTGAGATATATGTAGCGCCGGTCACAACCGCGATATCTTGGAGCAGTTCTTTCTTGCGATCCCCAAAACC
>MHIS01000008.1:6302-13122 GCA_001817635.1 Candidatus Colwellbacteria bacterium GWA2_46_10 | reverse complement strand
TAAGACAGCCCCTACTGCCCCAAGGCCTATTACGGAAAGGATATTGTAGTGCTCCCCGAGATAGAAGAAGGCAAAGGCCGCTATGGGAGAGGTGAAGGTGATAGGGAAAAGGATGCCAGCCACAAACGCACCTAGGTATCCAAAGCTTCCTAGGCTACCCAAGGCTTTATCAAAAACATTGAAGTATGCTAGGCCAATAGCCACTACTATGGATGCCCCCAGCAGGGTAAGGTTCGGGTATTTAATGCGTAACTTCATTTATTACCTATCAATCGTATCAGCACCCTTCAAACAAGCAAAGAGCCGCCCCGCAGAGCGACTCCTCACTAGGGAAGCTTTTCTAGAAAACCTGGAGGGCTAGGTACACGCCAAGTATTAGCACCACAAACCCCATGAAGTTAATTATTGGGGATTTGATGAAGAAGCCGGTCATACCCTTCAGCATTTTCGGGAAAAGCATCGCCGTTGCCCCCTTTATCGTCGCAGCCCAACCCATGAGGGTGATAATCACTCTCCACGTCCCGTCCCAAACATTGTGAGAGAAAACTACCAACAATCCCAGGATCAAAGCGAGTGCGCCATAGAAGACAAAACTGGCATTTGCTCCCATGAACTCACGGGCGGCTTTCAACATCTCTTCTTTGTTGATGAAAAGCGCCAGGCCCATGATGATCAGGTAGACACTGACTACTTGCCCGAGGAAAATAGATAGGTCCATATTGTTTTTACGTTATGCGACCTTTCTTATATATATTCTACCAAAATCAAAGCAAAGCGGAGAGCATATCTATACTGAGGTTATAGATCATACCCAAAAGGTTGAGGATAATCCCCAAAACTCCTATTTTCCCGGATGAATCCTTCAAAAATCCGAAATATATCCCCAACCCACTCACTGTGTGGGTCAAAAGCAATATGGGGATGGTCCAAATAGTGCCAATTCCACCAGAAAGGGTACTCATCAGTATTCCCCAAAGGAAGAAAAGACCAATAGATACATATTGAGATTTCCCCTTTGACCATTTAACAACTTCTTTCCACATCAGATGAAGGCGGAGGCTAGGACTAATGTTCCAAAGAAGATTACGAAGTAGCCGAACTTAACCCTCTTAGCGAAACTCAAAAAGAAATGGATGCTAGCTATCCCTACTAGGAAGGATAGGGCTAGAGCCACAAATAATTCTGCCGTGAAGACAAAGTTAACCGCATTCAAGAAGATATTGCCGGCTAAAACGGCTGGCAGGCTCAATATAAAACTCATTTTCAAGGACTGCATATCGTCAAAACCCCTAAGCAAAAGTGTCGCGACGGTCATGCCCGAGCGAGAAAACCCGGGAAGTACAGACAAGCCCTGGGCAACACCGGTTAATATGCTATCCGTTAGGTTGGCTTGCCCTGGAGTCCTTTGCCCCTCTATTTTCTTTTTCAACTGAACGGATCCGGTTACAAGAAGCAGTACGCCCAAGGCAATTACCACAACTTTACTGGGTAGATCCAGGTTTCCCTCCAGTATTTCTATCAACTTCAGTATGGCTATCCCTAGGGCTCCGCTTATGAGTGTGGCTACAATGTAAAAGTTTAAAGTGGCTTTGGTTTGCACATCCGCCTTGGGGTATCTAAATAACTGCTTTGCTAGGTTAACGACATCTTTCTTGAAGTAGATGGTAGCCGCTAGGAAGGTTCCTAGGTGTAAGTATAGGGAGAGCCTAATAAGCTCGGTGACCGTTATCCCATCAAAGAATTTAACTCCCAACAGCACCGTTATTCCCTCTGAACTAATGGGTATCCATTCTGTTATTCCTTGGGCTATTCCTAAAACTATCGCTTCAATTAAGTTCACGTTGCTTAAATAAATCTTTTACTTATTACCCTTTTTTCTTGCCTAACTTACCTAACCCCAGACCCTTGAAGATGAGATACACCACTGCTGCAATAACTAAAAAATCTACGAAGGCTGTGATAAATTGGCCATAGGTAATGGGTCCGAAGGCCAGGGAGTTTAATCCTCCCGCTGAACCAAGAACGTATCCCAATAGAGGTTGAATTATATTTTCTACTAAGGAAGTAACTACCTTACTAACCGCACCTCCCAAGATGAAACCTACAGCCAGACCAATTACTCCCTGCTCACGGATAAAAGTTAGGAAGCCCTTCATGGATCTTATTATAACAGACCTAAAATCTTTTTAGGTCTAACTAATTATTTTTCTTTCTAAGTCCTAGGGCTGAAAGAACTACCATCAACAGATACATAAAGAAGCCATAAATGCAGGGTGGATACCCAAAGATTGTTCCAGGTTGTCCCAAGGCATCACAGCCCGTATTGTCTGCATCGCCGAAAAACTCCTGATACGACAGATATCCAGAAAACAGTAATCCGAATAAACCCACGCCCAAAATCGTCTTTAGGGCAGTCAATTGTTTCATGCCTTTATTATATCAAATGGGAGAACATTAGAACTTGTTCACTTATACACGTATCGTCCCAAAGCCCAGACATTCTTACCGGGAGGGTCCACTCTATTAACCCTCATCCCGTCTTTTATAACTTCTTCCTGTTTTACTAGACCATCATTTACTGCCTCTTCCCAAGCTTTCATCGGCCCCATTCCCCATTTAAGCCATGGCACCAAGTCATCCATAACAACGGCCGTCTTTTCTGTACATAGTTGTTTAAAATTTAAGATGTCTGCCTTAGCAATTTCGTAGTCATGCCCACCATCAATAAAAACTAGATCGAAGCGGACGCCGGGATTCTCCTTAGCAAATCTAGAAACAGTATCTCTGGAGTCCCCATAAATCAACTTGTGTCGCCCAGGAAATTGTCGGTCAATAAACTTTTTGGCAGATTTAACATACCTATGATGCCCTATATCAAATGAGACTACCTCCACCCTTGGGTTCGCCTTGAGAAAGGCATAACTTGAGAACCCAGCATTAAAACCAATTTCGCCTATTAATTGAGCATTCTCGCGTTGGGTCAAATCTGCAAGATAACTAAGCTCATCAATAGATGCGGATCCCTCCCTAATGAATATGCCCCTGATAGCTAAGTATCTGGTAATTTTTGCTATTTCCTCCTTCACTCCAAAATCTTACCACCAATATTCAGTTAGTTCCGCAGGGTCAGGGACTGGAGGATACTAGAGCCTCTATGATATCCTCAAAGCTATGAAGAAGGTAATTATTTTTGACTACGACGATACTATCGTAGATACATTCTCGAGTATATATGATGTCGATCTTCAGGTCGCTGAACGACTTGGTCTTAGAAGGGTGACTAAAGAGGAGATGGCATCACTATGGGGCATCCCATACAGAGAAAGGATTAAAAGACTGCATCCAGACACCGATTTCGAAGAACACGAAAGAATTCACTTTGAAATATATGACCATAGTACTACCAAACCTTTCGAGGGTGCGGTTGGAACACTCGCCTATCTTAAGAGTAAAGGATACAGATTAGGCATCATCTCCTCACGAAGATATAAATCTCTTGTTGGTAACTTAGAGTATTATCATCTCTCCAGCTTTTTTGAGTGTGTTCAGGGTGAGGAGTCTCTAGAATACGTAAAGCCAGACCCTAGGGTATTTGATGTAGCCATTAAATACTTCGGAGGAAACCAAGGTGAGATGGTCTATGTTGGAGACCACCTAAACGATTTCGAAGCGGCAACCAAGTCGGGACTAGACTTTATAGCGATAACTACGGGTGTCCATACTAAAGAAGATTTCCAAAGGGCTGGGTGCAAAAAGATAATTGAGTCCCTAAGCGAACTGAGAAACATTCTCTAGAATATCTGGGTGGTATCGTGAAGGACGTTCGGACTGAGATTATGAGGAATACTAAAGTTTGGGTGCCTAAAGTGACGGCTGGAGAATATTAGAACCCGTATGTTAGATTTATCTAATGGATACTATCAGCCAAATTGCGGTAACAGAGAACATAAGAAAGGTAGCCTCGGGGATAGGCGGTAGCGGTTTGGATTATGTAAAAAACGCCCTTGAGTTCATCAAGGGGACTATTATTAACAAACCATATAACGATGCAACTGTTGTTGCAGAAAGGACCCTAAGGTGGACCAGGACAGCAGAGCAGGTGCTTAGTGATGGATATGTATATAAAACTAAGGGGTGTACTGATTTGGTAATCCTCTTCCAAGCGCTACGTGAAGCCAAGGGATATCCTACTAATTTTTTGAGGGTTAAAGACAAGAGCGGCTCCGTAAATCACTCAATGGCGGAAGTTCAAATAGATGATAATTGGTATACGGTTGATGCGGGAAATAGTTTTGAGATTAAGGAAGGCAAATTAGAAGATGGGGAGAGCTTCAAAGATTTCACACTTTGGAAAAGAGGAAGGGATGGTTGGGATATTGGATTAAAGCCTTTAACTTAATTTGTATTGGGGACTGGAAGATATTAGAACCTGTTTACGGTTAGTATTCCAGCGTAGTTAGCTTTTCAACGGCAACCTTTTCCCCGTAGAACTCACTCCCTAGGGTGATGAATTTATCTGTTGGGTCTGTTGAGTAAAATTTTACGCTCCTGTCACGCCTTAGCTTTTTAGATATTTCTTCGTGCCTAGTTAAATAATCTCCAAGCTTGGGAGGAACACAAGTCGCTTCGGAAATCACCTCAACATTATTTCCAAGTACATCTCTTATCTGCTTTTCTAATAGACCATAGTGGGTACAGCCTAGAATTAGAGTATCTATATTCTGCTCTCTCAGTGGTGCCAAATACTCTTCTAGAATCAGTTTTGTGGCTTTTGAGTCTACTGCCCCAGATTCAACGATGGGCACTAAGAGTGGACACGCCTGCTGGACTACCTTTATTTTGGGGCTCAGCTTCTCTAACTCTCTAACAAATGTACCTGAGTTAACTGTCCCTTCTGTGGCAATAACTCCAACTTTATTATTTTTGGTTACATTTACTGCGTATTCAGCTGCTGGTATTAAAACACCTAATACATTTTTATTCGGATATTTAGTTGGTAAGTATTCTTGCTGAATTTTATGAAGAGCTTCACTTGAGGCTGTATTACACGCCAGGATGATAAGTTCGCAGCCTTTTGTGAAAAGAAAGTCTACCGCCTGCTTCGTGAACTCGTAGATAAGTTCCTTGGAACGATTTCCGTAAGGAGCCCGTGCATTATCTCCTAGATATATGTAGCTATATTCTGGAAGTTCTTTAACTATTCCACGGAGTATGGTTAACCCGCCAAACCCCGAATCAAATACTCCAATATGTCCGCCCTTATTCACAAAGAAATCCTACCACACCATACAAGCCTCTTGTTAGGGTGATATCGTGAAGGACATTCGGACTGAGATTATGAGGAATACTGAGGTTTGGGTGCCGAATCTACTTACGCCCGTCCCTTAAGAGCCCTCCAAAGAAATCGTGGATAAATACAGTTTCGCCTTTATTAGATATCTCTTCGTGCCCTTTGAATTCAGATATGCCGCCTGACCAATCATTTTTATATTCCCAATCTCCATCTTTGAATTCTTTTGGTCCCCTAGGTTGGAATGCTTTGCTTTTCTCACCCGTTCGCATAGCTTTCTTGAGGAATTCAAAAGTTTCGTCAGCAAATGCTGGGTCATCCTTACGACTACCAGTCATTCCGCCCGCATAGGAACACATCCAAACAGGCTTATCCTTGTGCCAAACTACCTCTTGCCCGTGAGAGGATAGGTAACCAGCGAAACTATCCCTGTAATAGAAGTCACCCTCTCTATATTTCAGCTCATAGAAACCTGGTCTTTGAGGTTGTACGCGTTCACCTCCACCAGCATATGTGGCGAGAGCGGCTTTACCGAGAAAATCGTTTAGCTTATCTAGTTCCATTATTAAATCTTAACATCTAAGCCCCGTAGCTCTCTGATAAATTGCTCAAAGTTTTCATAAAAGAGAGCTTGGATACCAAGTTTTTTCGCCGTCTTTACTGCTTCGCCAAAATCATCTGCATATACTATCTCATCTGCATTCACCCTAGATCGTTCTATTAAGGCACTAAAAATCTCTTCTGATGGTTTTGCCGCACCTACCTCATACGAGAATACTGGTGTATCAAAGTTATCTAAGAAACTAAACTTTTTGTGTAAACCATTAACTCTTGCAGGGAAGTTATTTGAGCAGATAAGAGTCTTATATCCGTTCTCTCTCACTTTCTTGATTACATTTACTACGTTGTCATCTACTGAATAGCCTTGTGTGAGCAAATCTATTAATTCTTGTGGTGATTTGTTTAATCTCCACTCCTTAGCAGCCCAAGACCAGAATTCTTCATCTGTCATCTTCCCTGTTTTATAGAGATTGTTCATCTCGTCGCTTTTAAGGAAAACTCGTTTCGCTTCGTCTTCAGATACGCCAAGTTCTCCTAGGGCTTTTATGAAGTTGGATTTTCCGTTCACGAAATAAACACCATCTAAATCAAATGTTATTGCTTTAACCATACTAAAATCCTACCACCAATACTAAGCTGCTTACTATGGATCAAGGACTGGAGGATGTTAGAACTCATTTGACATATGCATAAATGGAGAACCCCTAGCGGAACATAGTCCACTAGGGGTCCATTCCTGGAACGCGAACGGCGCTCAGAAGGTGCCACCCTCACCGACGTGACGACCTTCGTCGTCGTAGATGTGCATCTTGAGCATCTGCTTCCCCTCAGTCTTCTTCTCAACGTGGGTCCTGGCTTCCTCAAGGGTATCGAAGTCTCCCTCGTGCCAGTCGTCACCGTCGAACGTGTCGACGCCCACGACGCGGAACTTGCCCTCGGGGGCCTTCCGCGAGAACGTCTCGTCGATGC
>MHIS01000008.1:0-6246 GCA_001817635.1 Candidatus Colwellbacteria bacterium GWA2_46_10 | reverse complement strand
GAATTATATGAATACATTGAGGGAGGGGTTGGTTTTAGTGGGGGTTGGACTAAGCTCGAGTCTACTTAACGACGCACGAACCTAATGCCAAGTGTTTTGCTATAATCATGGTATATGGAGTTTATACCAGAGCAGGTTCACTACGAATTTAAGAGAGGTATGTACTGGACTCGAATATCGGTGAAATTAGACAGCGGCGAAGGCATTATCCTTATGTGTGCCTCGAAACAATATATTACAGATAGATATAATGTGTCTGGCACCATTGACGAAAGACATGTGCAACGATGGTTGGCTGATGCTCTTGAAGAGATAAAAAAAGAAGGGAAGATGATTCGAGTGGGGGGAGTGTATAAAAAAACATACTCCTTCACTCCTGAAGGGCACGCAAATGCCGAAGAGTTCTTGAGGGGCATAACACCGTAAATCCCATCTAACTAATCACGATACCCCCCTGTTTTATGTCCCCTAATGAATCCAAAAGTACCAAAGAGTTAGAGTCGCTTGTGTTTTAGGGTTTCTGTCCTATTTATTATCTCCGTAATATAGCCGAGTGTATCATTTAGGCCGGGGTAATAGTCTGTTGGGTGTGCACACTCATTACGTTTATTCAGTAGGCCGTGGAGTGCTTTCATTTCAGACTTTGCACAAAGACCTAGGGACCTTAAGGCTTCTACGATTTGATATTCGTTAATCTCTTCTCTTAAATCCTCTGGGGAATTAACTTTCCAGTTTGGTCTTTCTTTTTTAATCTTCCTACCGCCATCTTCAAAGACTTTCTCCTCTAAAAAATCCATTAACGCTGCCCAACTCATAATATGAGCGGCACGATAGCACTCACGCTCAACGCATGTGAGGGCTTGCCTGAATAGGTCATCCTGCTTAAGATTGAGCGAAGATAACTTATCATAACTAACATTGAGTGTTATTATCCTGGACCTAGACTCTTCGTGAGTCCCTAAGATTTTGTGGGCGTCTTTCTCGAAAAGTTCTTTCTTACGTAAAAAATCTTTGATTTTCTGTTCATTCTTCATCTAGAAGATGCTTCTTCATAGCCTTAAAAAAGGCTTCGTAAATTTTAGGGTCATCTGTGGGAGGCATCTGCAGTTCTATGTTTATATTTAGAGGGAAACCACCCTTCTTTTCTCTCTTGGGAACAACGGCTCCACTAGCCAAATCCTCCTCTGGCTCCGAAAAATCCTGTTCCGTATCTGAAAAATTCCCCAATTCACATAATGTTTTGAATGTTTGCACCATTACTTTCTGAACTCTCTCTCCGCTATTAGTACGAGTAGCGAAGAAGTGCGTTAGGCTTTCCTCGTCTTTCCCGTTCGCATTCGGGTAGAGGTTGAACAGCTCTTTATACGTAGACTTAACAGCGTTAGCCATAACGGTCTCAGCGCCTCCTCCTCTATATCCTTTATATGCTTCAGTAGGCGTCCCACTACCGTCTAGAAATCCTATTGCCTTTAGGACCGTTATTATCCTCCTATCGTTTGTACTCTTATACCCCATGCTCTTTAGATGGCCTTGAGTAAACTTCGCGGGAACGCCCGTTTTCGGTATCTGTTGTATAACAGTTTTCAAACTTTTCATGTTGAGTGTATATGGATAATTCATGATAGCTGAATTATGCATCCGTCGATAAAATTAGGCAAGAAACGGTATCTTTTTGCCACGTTTAGTGCTTTCAGCACTATTGATTGAGTTAAAGGAGTTGGAAACAAAGGCGGCCAGTTCACACTGGTCCCTGGTATATTAACGACCGAAAGGGGTGACCAAGGGGAATTGAACCCCCGTCGCCGCTGCCACAGAGCGGAGCTTTACCACTAAGCTATGGTCACCATAAACGCACATCTATAATAACGTGCACGCGTAAGTTTCGCCATAATAAGGAGTGTGTCAAGACAATAATCACGGGCTTATATCCTATCTGGATAATCCGAGAATATACCATCTACTTCCATTATCTTGGCCTTGGCTATATCCCATATCGAATTAAGGGTATATATAAACACCTTGAACCCCTTTTTGTGAAGAAATCTTACTAACCACTTTCTCATGTATGGCTGTGGTAAGTGGATGGAATGCGCACCGTATTTTCTAGCTCTTGAAGGAGCGCTCAAAATATCTCTGCCCACCAGGATGCCTAGCTGTGCCCCTGGATTTTTGAGAGAGAATTGATGGAACTCTTCCTTGTCAAAAGAGGTCACGATAAACAACTCTGGGGGATAGGCTTTGTTCTCTATATAGCCCCTAAGAATAGCGGCTAGGCGATCCGCTACTCCCTTGCCCTTCATCTCTATATTAAGAATGGTTCTTTTATCTATCAAATCTATAGCCTCTTCCAGAGTAGGAATGCGCTCTCCACTCCCGGCATCCAGCTTCTTAAGATCTTCCAGGGAGGTATCTGCAACCAGGCCATTTCCATTGGTGGTGCGTTCAAGAGTCATATCGTGGAAAGCCACTAACTCTCCTGTTTTGCAAACCCGCACATCTAACTCAATTATGTCCACACCTATCTCAAGAGCCTTGGCAACAGCAGAGAGGGTATTCTCTGGTTTGTCTCCAGAGGCTCCACGGTGGGCAATTCTTAAGACCCTAGACATATTCCAGAACAATTAGGGCGGCGTTGGCAATTCCCTTATCTACAAGGGAAAGATTCCCGGTAATTACCCCGTGTAACGACCTAACCAGCCCCCCATGGGACATAATAACAATGCACTTTTCTTTTCTTTGCTTTAAACCCTTAAGGAATCTCTCTGTTCTTTCCAGAATATCCTTAGCGGATTCTCCCCCAAATGGGGAGTAATCGTACTGACCCATTCTATACTGTTGTATTGCAGCCTCAAGAGAAAGATTCATGAGGCTAGACGCCCCCGCTTTGCTTTTCCCAGATAGAGACCCGATATCTATCTCCGTTATCCGGTCGTCAAACTCTATAGGTATTTCTAAGGCATTTCCTATAATCTCGGCACTTTCCCTAGTGCGTTTCATCGGAGAAGAGATAATAACCTCGGGCTTAAGGGATTGAAGCTCTGGAATGGTCTGCTCCATCTGAACTTTGCCGGTCTCGTTGATGGACGCATCCAACCTTCTTCCCATATAAACGCCGGCTAGGTTGTAATCAGTCTGGCCGTGACGCATTAAAATAATTTTCATGTCGGGCTGTCGAGATTCGAACTCGATCTACGTGCTCCCAAAGCACGCGTGCTGGCCGTTGACACTACAGCCCGATGTGCCCTCGCGAGGAATCGAACCTCAATTACAGATTTAGGAAATCTGTGTCCTGTCCGTTGAACGACGAGGGCGCAGGAGTCTCCTCAAAATACATTAAAGGCTGACTATATTCCAATTGCAATCTTAGAAGAAAATGAATAAGCTAGAGTTCAGGCCGAGGTAGCTCAGTGGTAGAGCGCTTGCCTGAAGTCTTCGGGCCCTAGTTTAGTAATGAATTAAGGAAAATCGGGTGAACTCGGGGAAAACCTCATATTAACTAATGAGATAACCGCGAGCCAAGCTCCGGTGGACAGTGGTACCGGAGAAGGTGTAGAGACTAGCGAGTGAGTTCCAACAATAACCTCGCATAAGCGCCCGACACCCTATGTAGGGTGATGAGATAGTCCAACTCAATGGAAGAGCAAGGCGTCGGGAGTCCAATTCTCCCCCTCGGCACATCTCCCCGTAGTTCAATGGATAGAATGGGAAGCTTCTAACTTCTAGATGGGGGTTCGATTCCCTCCGGGGAGACTACAATCCGCTTGTATCTGTGACGAAAGACAACTTGACTAACTTATACTAACGTGGCAGTCTTTTGATATTGTTCTTTTATGGTTTCGGAGGTGAGTCTTTGGGTATTGGTGGATATTCAAAGACTCACCTTCGAACGAAGGATGAGGTGACTACCCCGAGGAGGGAGACACTATGGACCACGGATTGTTTGGGCCGAGGGGTCCTCGACGAGACAGCCTGGTTGGCGGTGGTGCTGGCGGTGGTGGGGGCGCAACCAGCGAGGCCACGCCGCTCCAGTGGGTGGTGCGGGGAGATGTGACCATCCCCGTCACAGTGCACGTTGAGCTCCCTGCCGCCATCGACACAGAGACTGGGAGCAGCGCACAGCGCGCTCTGGTGGACCGCGCCATCACCTACCTCAGGTCAGCCCTCGGAGTCGGAGATGGCCCACGATCAGACGTCAATGAGAAGGGTGTCCATGACGTTTTCGTCGACTACGAACACGCCGAGGTCGACCCCGATGAGCTCATACTGCACTTCTCCGACGACGCCATCTGAGTCCCGCAGGACTCCCTATTCACGCATTTGGTTCACCTGTAGTCGGAGCGCTGCGGAGCTCCGACTACAAAACTATTTATAATTAGACCCCGAGTAGGGGTTTTGTCGTTTCTGGGTAAGCTAAATCTCGAAGACTATTAATAATCAAGTTCCAATTCTCAGATACTAGGGAGACAAACAACCCTCTTGTGCCTTTGGAAAATCACGTCAAGCTTACGGCCTCGATAACCCAATCCCCTCGCAGTTTATTCTTAATACTTTTGACATCACCTATGGTCATCCACCTAGCATCCATATGCTCTGCTCTATCTATTCTCAGTTTTCCCCCTGTGACTTTGCCCAAAAATACATGCCTTACATTGCCTCTTCTCTTATCTTCCATAACGGCTAGTTCTTTCAAGAGTTCAACATCCAGTCCTGTTTCTTCTTTTACCTCTCTAATTGCTGCTTCTTCGGCAGTCTCGTTCCTTTTTACACCACCACCAGGCAATCCCCAAAGTTCGCGGATGCCACCTACGGCCTCTTGCACTAGTAAAAACCTATCTTGGTCAACTAAAACCACATGAGCTGTGTGTCTTTTCTTGCCAAGCAATTTCCTTAAGCGTATTTTCCACTCCACAGTTCATTATTGTAGCAGAACAACTCTTATTACGGCCTATCGAACAATGTCTATCTAACGTTGATAAGGAGGGCAATTTGCCTTAAGTCCTCCAATATCTGGTTCCAGTTCTGAGATATCAGGAAGACACTGTATAATCAGCGAATGTGTTTCGAAACCGTTTACACCGCAGACTTCCCACACAACAATATTAATGTAAGAGAAGGGCTTAATATTCGTCACAATATATGAACCTCGAAGATAGGTTGAAAGCCGGATTCACAAAAGCATACGATGAGTATGCAGATGCTATATTCAGGCACTGTTATTTTCGCTTGTCTGACCGAGAGCGCGCCAAAGAGTTGATGCAAGAAACGTTTATTAGAACTTGGGACTATATGCTCAAGCGCAACGAGCGCATAGAGAATCTAAGGGCCTTTCTATACAAAACCGCCAACAACCTTGTTATAGACGAATACCGGAAAGCTAGGGGCAACCAGTCGCTTGAAACTATGGAAGAGAATGGCTTCCAGCCAGGCAACGACGAGTCCGTGACCGATGAGGTGAGTGTTAAGTTGGATTCAGAGCGCGTGCTCAAAGTAATCAAGGAGGTGGATATCAAATATCGCCAAGCGGTAATAATGAGGTACATTGATGATCTAAGCCCCAAAGAAATGGCCAAGATCACTGGGGAGAGCCAAAACAATATCTCAGTTCGTATTAATAGAGGCATAAGGCAGTTAAGGGAGATTTTGGAAAATGAAGAAGAATAGATTAGACAATTTTATAAAGAGGGCCACTAACGTTAGCCTAAGCGCCGGCGAGAGAGACAACATTAAGCGTGTTCTAATCACGCATGTTGAGATGGATGTAAGAGGAGCGAGGGACACACGTCTAATAAGACAAAGGTCACAAAAAATAAATTTAAGTAAAGTTATGCCCATATTACTAGCCCTAGTGTTAACTTTTAGTGGTGGGACAGCCCTAGCAGCAAATGGTACTCTACCGGGAGATTTCCTTTACCCGGTAAAGATCAACTTCAACGAAAAAGTACGTGGAGCGTTAGCTTTCTCGGATGAGGCGGAAGCCGAATTCCAAGCTGAATTGGCCACAAGGCGTCTTGAGGAACTTCAAAGATTGACTGTTTCCGGTGACGAAGACACCGAAGCGAGCATTAAGACCAGGGACGATACGATAGCTCGTTTTGAGGTTAATGCCGAGAACGCGATAAAGCTGGCCGAGAGTCTTAGGTTGGCGGGGAAGGCTGATGCGGCCGTGGTTGCTAGCTCCAGACTCAAAGCCTCACTAGAAGCCAATGAGGACCTATTCGAGCATCTTTCTGAGCGTAGGGAAGACCT
>MHIS01000007.1:5568-20083 GCA_001817635.1 Candidatus Colwellbacteria bacterium GWA2_46_10 | reverse complement strand
AAATTCATCAACCGACTTTTTCCGTCCCCGCCACCGATTGGGATACGGTACTCCGCTGGCCTCCCTTGAGTAATAGTGTCGAGAACGCCAGGTACCTGGGTGGGAATACCCGCACCCATAGTGACGTAGTCAACCCCCGCCAACATAGCACCCACAAAGCTGTAGATGAGCGGCATATTGACTTTCTCTAGGTAGTTGATGCTGACGCGGTTGTGATGGCCTTCCTTTGCTAACCACACGATGGCAAAGTTAGCACACACCGTCAGGTTGATGAGCTCGGGCGATGGTTCCAGCGTGAACATCTCAACCGTCCGATAGCGTTTCCCCTTGGGAATACCGCTTGAGACATACCAAGTGTCAATCACGGACTTCGCTACGTCTGGGAACGGGAACTCTTCAAGTGCACGAAGAAAACCCTCGCAACCCTTGTCGCGACTTCCGTTTTGGAGAACTCGGGCCATGACAACATTGACAGCCGTGCCAGACACGGTACCAAGTCCCCATGGAGGGCCTGTTCTAGTAGAGACTGCTCTAGCAAGGAGGGGAACAGAGAGACCGAGCCCCATCCCTCCCTGGATTACTTGTTCTCGCATATAACCCCCTCTTTTTCAAAGATCGATTTGGGATTAACTATTATATGATACCAAAAAAATCCACCACTTCTGGGGGTCGGGCTCGAATTAGCTACCTTGCCAATACAACTTCTTTTGGGCAGTATAAATTGATGCTAAGCAAGTCTCTTTTGCCTAATCACGTCGTCGTAGTTATTGATGGGAATAGGCGCTGGGCCAAAAAACGAGGGCTTTTACCTTGGGATGGACATGCTCGCGGCGCAAAGCGGGTTGAGGATATTTCCAAACACGCCATTGATCTTGGGATAAAGTACATATCCTTCTGGGGTGGTTCATACAATAACCTTACAAAACGCAGTCCTAAGGAGATTAAATTCCTAGACGAAAAAATGTATAGATTCTGGGCTAAAAGAATCTTAGTGGACAAAAATATCCACCAAAACAAGGTTCGCGTCAGGTTCATCGGAGAGTGGCCAAGCCTTCTTTCTAAAGAAACCGTGAAGGCTATGCGGGAGGTGGAGGCAAAAACCAAGGGATATTCCAAGCACCACCTTACTTATTTCATAGGGTACAACGGTGATAGGGAGATGCTTTCTGCCCTCAATGCTATGGCCAAAAAGAAGATTAGTAAGATTACCGACAAAACTCTTAAATCCCACCTTTGGACCAAGGATCTTCCTCCTGTAGATCTTCTGATCAGAACTGGGGAGGATACTCCAACCCCCCATATAAGTACCGGATTTATGATGTGGGACACAAAAGACGCTCTTTTGCACTTTAGCCCCAAAATGTGGCCCGCTTTCACTAATAAGGATTTTGACACGATAATCTCCTATTTCCCCAAAGCGGAAAGGCGTTTCGGCAAGTAATCCACGCTTATCCCCCAACAATGTAAAAGAGTTTGTGTGAGATAATATCTACACAAATACCCTAGAGTCTTTTTGGTCTCATGTTAAAAGAAGCACCAAAGGCACTCACAAGGTTATTTCGAAGAAGTACTTGCAGACTTACTTGGACGGGTTTGTTTTCCACTATAACAATCGGCACAACGACAGGGAACGGTTTTTACACCTAATCGGTGTTTTATTACCTTCTTCAAAATAGAGTAAAAACTATATGATTTCTTACTATTGACAGACGTTGTTAAATGTTGTTTCCTGTGCATACCTCTTGACAGTGTATGTTATACTATAACTGTACGTCTTTACACTGTACGTCTTTACATTGAGAAGGATGCAGGGGAAGTTTCTTCTTTTGTGGAGCTAAATGCAGAAAGGCTCTACTGCGGAGTGTTCTAGAACTGGGGAAACTCGGAAGTCTGGAATATTACGATGGGGGGTTAGCCGGATCCCAGCTCCACAAAAGAAGTAACTTCTCTATGTATTTCGTACCAGTTACGGAAGCAGATACCACATCTAAGTTTGACGCGTTGATGACTTCGAGCGACACGTAGTAAGTATAATTATTTATCTTTTTAATAAACAAAAAGTCTCCCCTTTTACTTTTATGATTTTTACGAACTTCGTCTGGGTATTTAATAATTTGAGTCAGGGAATCTAAGATTATCTTGAAATCGTCTGGACTATTCTTATCAAAGATATGTCTATCATGTATGTGCTTGAGTGCTTTTGTGCTTAAATAAACCCACCTATCTACGAAGTTAATTTGTTTATTAAGTTCTTTCAGTAAACTGGGTTTAACTTTACATAGTTGTCCATGCGTTATAACAATAGGGCCCCTTTTGGGAGTCCCTCTAATGTAGGCGTGATAATAAACATATTGGAGCATACAGCCCTAACTATACTCCAAGAGTAAATAAAACATGTTTTTCTAAGCAATTAGCTCCCAATAGGGATTTTTGGGTACCTTAGAATTGCTATAATCAAATGAGATAAAGGTCGTTTCTAAGGATTGTAAAAAACAATGAATAGTTACGAAAAGGAGCTCATTATAGCTTATTTCCAAGGGGGTAACGCCAAGGACAAGGGTGCTCAAATTATAGAAGAAGTGCTGGATGTCATTAGAAAGGCGGTAACCAGCAACGAAGAGGGCGATAAATAGGTAAGTAAGCGATTATTTCTATACGGCAATTATGTCTCTAAGGTACGGTTGCGAAGTAATCCACAGTTTCCACAGGTTATTCGGTAATTGCCATATATTGCCGTTGCCATTTACCATATAGAAATTATGCAAAATTTCCGCATAAACTGTTGACAGAATGTGTTTAACACGGCATGTGAAACACTTTTCGTCAACCCTAAAGAACCGGGTTACCGCATGGTTAAGCCATTTTGCTATTTAGGATGTTTGTTGACAAACATCGTCTACAAACTTCTGGTTATTTTTATAGAAATTGTTCTTGTGGAGACGGTAAATTATCTTGTAGGATTCCGGTACTCTTGGATCTTTGCCAATATCTTCCAGCCACTTATCAAACTGAGTCCTCCTATAACCTGCTAATTTGTTATAGAAAAAGGGTACTATTACATTTTTCAGGTTCCCTATCTCCCTCACTATGAGAAGTACCCTTCCTCCTCTATTGTATCCATCTTTATTGCTAGATTTATAGTTATAGACCTTATTCTCCAAACCCATTGTATCTCTGATAGAGCATAGTAAATCCTGGTCTCTCTCGTGTATTCCTATACTGAAAGTTGGAATTCTAACGTTTATAATGTTCCCGGCGGCACTTTTCCTGTTATTACTAGTAAAGGCAAAGCTCCCTTTGCTTTCTACTAGCCCTCTAATGTATTCGTACGAGATTTTTTTGCTCATTTTTGTAAACAATGTTTCACAACAAGCACGAGGCGCATTTTTTATCTGTTGTACAGTATAACATAGTATTATACGTAAAAGTCGGAATCAACTGTCTGAGTGGATATTTGGAGCAGCGGAGGCCATTCAGGCACTCCCAGATACGACAAAGCCCCATATCTAGGGGTTCTTGTATCACATAGGAGGAATAGAATCGAGACATTTAGAAAAGCGAAGAACCCCTATTGTCGGGACGCTTCGCTCTCGTCATTGGAGCGGAGGTCCCGTAGGGACTCGTTGATGTTTTGCAGAGCAGACAGGACGGCGCAGATAGAAACCACGAAGACCATGAAGCCCAAAGAGACGAGCAACATCGAACCACCGCTTATCACGATGGCGACAACGATGGCGCCACACAGGACTCCGCTTACCAACGCCAGATAGGTGGACAACATACTTACCTTCCTCTCGGGAACTTAACCACCAAATTTTAGTAGCTAAATTCCCGAGAAAAAGCCTTAAAAGAACGTAGTATCTGTGTACCACAAAGTATTCAATAAGTCAATAGTGTGGAGATTAGGCAGAATCGAACCGCCAAACTTGACCTAAAATATCAAAACCCACATACTTAGCTACCAATGCCAAATACAGATGCAGCCAAGAGGGCCCTTAGGGAGAGCGGGAGGAGACAGGTATTGAATCTACGCAAGAAACGCGAGCTTTTGAGCGTCATAAAAGACTACAAAAAGACCATCGAGACTGGAGATACGGCTGGCGCTGCCGGGAAGCTTGTTAACGTTTTCAAAAAGCTAGATAAGGCTGCCCACACCAATTTAATCAAGAAAGGGAAGGCTTCCAGGCTAAAGTCTCGCCTAAGTAAAAGGCTTGTGGTTAAAACTCCTACACTAGAGGGTTAAACCTAAGCCCTAGCGCTATGGCTAGTAGTACTTCTTCGTATTCTAGCTTCCCTGCCTTTACGGCAATATCGTAATCTGCATACATCTGCGCCTCCTCGGCGTTTTTTAATTGATAGGCTAGACCGTTAAAAATCCTCGCCGGGTCATCGCCTCGTTCTCCTATTAACTTTTCCAGGGCTATTAACCTTTCTCCAATGTTACTTCCCCCCTTAAGAGTGTTTAGGCTTGGAAAATATTCCGGCTGAGAGGTAAATTGCTTTGCGTCCAACTTTTTAGCTCTCCTGAGTGCTATCTGTTCCAGCTCCGTGACAATTTTCCAGGTGTCAGAGCCAAGAGAGCCCACTATCGAAGAGATTTCCCTGGCATCCAGGGAAATGCTCAATCTTTCCGCCTCCTTTTTAATGAAATCTACTAAGTTTTTTTCTTTAAGTAGGGCAAACTCTTCAAATTTACTTGGCTTTTCTTCAATAAACTTGAACGGAGCTGGGTGTTTTTTGGTTGTGTTGATCAAGATGGTGGTATCTACAGAATCGACGTACTCCTTGAGGACTACTTTCAAGGCTTTAGTATCCTCAAATTCAAATGGCTCGTCTAAGATAACCAGCTTCTTGGTGCTGAACATTGATTGCCCGGAAAGAAATCCTTTTAGATTTTCTAGGTCCTCTTTTTCTATTAGAGAAAAACGTTCTCTGGAAAGATTTCCTTGTTTGGAGGTATATGCATCTACGATCTCCCTAAGTTTTCTAAGGCGCCTATAGGAATCAGCACCGTAGAGCGTAATTAGCATACCCGCATTATATCACCTACCCTTTTTTGCTAAAGCGGCTTTGATAAATTCTCTAAATAGAGGATGGGGAGAAAGAGGGCGCGATTTGAGCTCCGGGTGAAATTGAGTTCCTAGGAAAAACGGATGTTTACTCTTAGGGAGCTCCGCTATTTCCATCAATACTCCATCTGGTGACTTGCCAGAGAAGACCAATCCTTTTTCCTCAAGGCGCTCTATATACTCCGGATTTACTTCATATCTGTGCCTGTGGCGTTCTGATATCTTTTTTGTGCCATACGCCTTGCGCGCTATAGCGCCTTCCTTAAGAAGAGCTGGATATGCTCCCAGCCTCATGGTACCCCCGTATTTGGCTCCTTGGAGTTTTTCTAGTTGCTCGGGCATCACGTCTATTACCGGGTATTTAGTCTTTTTATCTATCTCCGTGCTGTTGGCACCCCTTAGCCCGGCTACGTTCCTAGCGAACTCTACGGTCGCCAGCTGCATGCCGTAGCAAAGGCCTAGGAAGGGGATCTTTTTCTCTCTGGCATAGCGGATAGCCTTAATTTTCCCTTCTATATCTCTACCTCCAAACCCCCCTGGGACTACAACGCCGTGGTATTTGCTGAGGGATCCTTGATTGCCAGCATCAACCCAATCAATTTGAGGTTTGTATCCTGCTTCATAGGCCGCATGTTTTATAGATTCTATGACCGAAAGGTATGAATCTGAGAGGATGAAACTCCCAGTTCCAAAGTACTTTCCCACTATCCCAATCCTTACCGTCTTTTTGAGCCTCTTTATTCTACCCACTAGGGCTGACCACTCTTTCAGATCTTTTTTGCGACTTTTAAGACCGAGCTTGGAAAGGATGCGCTTGCTTATACCAGCTTTCTCTAGAATTAGGGGCATTTCATACACGTCCCGCACATCCGGCGCGGAAATCACATCCTCCACTTCCAAATTGCAGTTCAGGGCAATCTTTTGCTTGCGCTTTTGATCCAACGGAACTGATGCGCGGGCCAAAACCATATCCGGTTGAATGCCGGTTGAATTCAGTGTGCGTACAGCGTATTGGGTAGGTTTGGTTTTGAGCTCATTGTCGTTGTTGCGCAGTGGGAGGTAGCTCACAAGAATGGTTACAACATCTTTGGGGTGCTTCAGTTTCAAAAAACGGATGGCTTCAAGAAAGAGAATGTTTTGGTACTCCCCAACGGTACCTCCTATTTCTACCAAAACTATTTCTGCTTTGTCTTTCTTCGCGGCCGCATCAATGTCTTCGATGATCTGCAGCGGTATGTGGGGAACCACCTCTACACATTTTCCGCCATAACTTAGGGCTCTTTCTTTGTTAATGACTGAAAGGTATACCCTACCGGTTGTGAGGCAGTTGGCTTGAGTAAAGTTTTTATCTAGAAAGCGTTCGTAGTTTCCCAAGTCTTGATCGCACTCCCAACCGTCATCCAAAACAAAAACCTCGCCGTGTTCGGTGGGGTTCATAGTGCCAGCGTCTACATTCACGTATGGATCGATCTTGACCGCCGTGATCCTAAAACCTTTTGCCTGGAGAATCTTCCCGATGGAGGCGGTGGCCACACCTTTGCCGACTCCCGACATCACTCCTCCTACGACAAAAATATACTTTTTATTGGCCACTTATATGGACAGTGTACCCCAGAAATGACTCCCAAGAAAACGGTGTTTATAACTTCTGACAATGGGGGCAAAAATGGGCTGATCGCTGTCCCGCCCGGGTACGGCGAATAGGAGTCCCGCACCGCTTACATGGCTCTCCGGTACGCCTATAGGCAAGAAGAACTTTCCCGTACATGCCCCTTTCTCCAGCAGTGTCTCTATAGTCTCCAACTGAGGTTCCTCGCAGACGAACAGCCTTCTTGAGAACTATTCTGGTGTATTTAAAAATCGCTCGCAGCTCTTTTTCTTTGATGGCGTTCGCTTTCCTTAGGGGGTGGACCTTAGCGCTCCAAAGAATATCGTCCGCATAAATATTACCTATCCCCGCCACTACCCCTGGATCCATTAGGGTGAGCTTGATGGATTTATGGCGTGCTTTAATTCTCCTTGAGAACTCACCGAATGTAAGTTTGGGATCAAGCGCATCCGGCCCAAGTTGGGTTATGTCTTTGAGTTTCAAAATTTTCTCCCGTTCTCCGAGGGCAATGCGGGCAAACTTACGCATATCGGAGAGCGCTATCATCTTCCCACTCTCAAGGGAGAAAAGAGCGTGGATATATTTATTTACTCTTTCTTTAAATGGACCATTCTCCGTGGTCTCTACTTTACCTTTATGAATGCGCCACTTGCCAACCATAAGGTGCCCGGTCATCTTTTGGTGGATAAGTAATGCCTTATTGTTGCTCAAGAAAAATACTATGTTTTTCCCGATGCGCTCCACCTTTTCTATTCGCAATCCCTTTATTTTTTTCTTGAAATCCGATGGGTTTGGGAGTTTTACAAGCTTTGGCCAATCTGTCCAAAATCCAACAATCTTTTGCCCTTTTATTTTACGGTTGAGATCAGAGACTATAGTTTGGACTTCTGGGAGTTCTGGCACCCTTATGTCCCAACTGAACCTTCGGCCTTGGGAATAAGGGTTGGATCAGTAGGCAAAGTAAAGAAGAAGGTGGTGCCTCTCCCTAGTGTTGACTCAACGCCCACTTCTCCTCCGTGCTGACGAATGATGTTGCGCACAATGTAGAGCCCTAATCCTGTTCCATCCGCCTTCACTTTTCGGGCGTTAGGGGCGCGATAAAATTTGGTGAAGAGTCTATCTATGTCTGCGGGGAGAACGCCTATCCCCGTGTCTTGTACGCTCACCTGGACGTATGGCTGTTGAGGCATCTGCTTGAGACGTACGGTAACCGAGCCTCCTTTGGAGTTATATTTCATGGCGTTATCCACTAGGTTAGAAAGGGCCATTCCTAGCTTGTTCTTGTCTGCCAACAGCTTGAGTTCATTGAATCCCCCCTTATCGAAAAAAACCTGCAATCCGTATTCCTTAGCTACCATCTGGGCATTCGTTAGCACTTCTTCCGCAAACTTAACCAGATCTATTTCCTCGTAGTTGTATCCGAAGCGACCTCCTTCAATTTCTGCTGTGTCCAGTAGGTCATTTACGGTCTTGAGAAGATTGGCGGTTGCCTGTAGGCCGTTTTTTGCTAAGGACCTATCCTCTTCCGTAAGCGCCTGGTTTTTGCTAAGCCCCTCTAGAGTCCAGTTAATAGCTGTCAGGGGGGTACGCAACTGATGAGCTGCTACGGACACAAAGTCTGACTTCGAGCGTATAAGCTCCGTTTCCCTAGTGTGGTCCTGCACCACCTTCACAAAGCCTAGGAGGTGATTATCTTTATCCAGAATACGATCGGTTGAAACCCTAAACTCCCTGGTTGGATTATCAAAGGATATATCTACTACCTGCGGATATTTATTTGGTTCGCTTTTCCCTACCACCACGGGCGCCAGAGAAGGAAAGAGGGTTTGGATGAGGGTTTGATATCCCTTTTCGCTAGCTTTCTCTGGGCCCATCACTTGTCCCAGGATCTGAACTTTAGACAAGCCAAAGATTTTTTCTGCCGCGGCGTTAAAGATCAGCACCCTAAAATCGTTGTTGTAGGCGATCACCGCATCTTCCAGGTTGGTTACTATACTCTCAAGACGGCCGTACGAAACTTTTTCTCCGTATCCTCGAAGAGTGTTTTTATACTCGTGCCACATCCACACACCACCCAGAACAAGAAGCACCCCAGAGGATATCCAAAACCAAATGCCCACCCCCATTGCTAGAAAATTCATTCCCGAAAGGACTAGGATCACGCACGGAACGATATAGAGATGGCGCATCTCCGGTATGCGCAAATTATATAAGAGTCTGTTTGGCTTTTTCCCCAAGCTCATCGGTTATATTATACCGTCAAAAGAGTCTGTTAGCTTCTTGTTTGGCATCCTCCACTCTCTTGAGCAAAGTCTTGAAGCCTAATTCTTCCAAACATTTCCAAACTGCTGGGCTTTTTAGTGGATCGCCAACTTCAAAAGTTCCTAAATCGTTCGGAGTAGGAACGTCCTTAATAAGCACGGCAAGCTCTTTGGACATGAGAGCACTTTCTTTGCCCGCTTCAAGTTTTTCTCCCAACGTAGGTTTGCTCGCTTTTATCTTTTCCAGGTTCTTATATACACCCTCTACGGTCTTAAATTCATCAAGAAGCTCTACCGCGCTTTTGGGACCAATCCCGTTGACTCCAGGGATATTGTCGGAGGTATCTCCAACTAGGCCTTTGTAATCGGCCAGAGCTGATGGGGTAATGCCAAAACGCTCTTTCACTTCCTTCTCTTTGTATATTGCTGTCTCGGTTATTCCCTTTTGGGGAATTTGGGCAAAGACCCTGCCATCTTCAACCACCTGGAGAATATCCAGGTCTCCGGACATAATTTCCACCTCAACTTTCGAACTGGCAAATTTAGTAGCTAGGGTAGCCATCAGATCATCTGCCTCATAACCCAGAGCGTCTATCGGATATACCCCAAAACACTTAAGGAGTTGGGGGGCTTCCTTGAGTTGAGCAATCAGATCATCCGGGGTGGGTTGGCGAGTACCTTTGTACGCATCGTACTGCTTTTTCCTGAATGTGGGTTCTTTGCGATCAAAGGCCGCTACTGCATAGCGAGGAGTCTCTTCTTTAAAGAGTTTTATAAGAACGCTGGCTAACCCATAGAGGGCTCCCGTGGGTTGTCCCTGGGGGCCCGTGAGGGGAGGAAGTGCGTGATACGCCCTGTGGATCAGGGAGTTTGCGTCAATTAATAGTAATCTGTCTTTCGTTTTCTCCTTTACCATGCTCAAACCTTATCCAAATTGTACCCTTTGGCAAAATCTCCTTCACTCTATCAGCCCATTCGATTAAAACAATATTCTGACCTTTGAACACATCTTCTACATTCAACTTTTTAAGGTCGGGGGCTTTTATTCTATAAGCGTCTAGGTGGTATAGGTTTTGAAAGTTGCTCATCTTGAGCGGAAAACGCTTCATTATCAAAAAGGTTGGACTCAGAATTCTTTTTTTCACGCCTAACGCCTTAGCAAACGATTGGGTGAAGGTAGTCTTGCCAGTTCCCAAATCTCCAGAAAGAGCTAGGATGAGCGGCCCTCTTTTTTCCACAAAGTCCTTAGCTAACTTTTGAGCGAAGGCCCTGGTTTCTTTTGCGTTTTTGGTTTTTATCTTCATAGGTTATCTCTTTTGACCATAAACCACACTATTGCTCCGGACACTATGGCAATCAATATGCCAACTAATATAGGCATAAGGGTTGGTTGGTAGTCTATTCTCCCGAAACCCAGGGCGCTTGCTCCTAGTGAGTCTCTGGATGGCGGTTCTTCTATAAAGCTCTCTGCCGTTACGATCTCCCCTTCGACTACGCCCGAGGCATAGCTTAGTTGATCTAAGGTTTCTCCTTGTTGGTTTTTTAACGATACTATATCCCCGTCGTTGTTAAGGGCAATGCCTGTTAGGGTCCTTTTGAGTTCTATGGTTTCTCCTGGAGATATAGCACTAATGCTATTCAAGCTGAATGTTTTACCCCCGGCATCAATTAAGCTTAATCCACTTGGAATAAAGTCTGATTCGCCAGTGTTGATCAGCCTAATCCACTCATTTTGGGTATCGTCTCCCGAGGGATTGGGTAAAAGTTCCTTTATAAAAATCATTAAACTAACTTGTCCGGCGGAAGCCCTAGGTGCTTTCTAGCACTTTCGCCAATAACTCGCCCGGTGGGAGTGCGTTTAATGAACCCTAACTTCATGAGGTATGGTTCGTAAACTTCCTCTAGGGTTGGGCCGTCTTCATTGAGTACGGCTGCTAAGGTTTTTATGCCTACTGGTCCTCCTCCGAATTTCTCAACCATCGCTCTCAGAAGGTTCCTATCGTGCGATTCTAGTCCCAGGGAGTCTATATCAAGAAAATCCAATACTTCTTTGGCAACGGTTTCATCTATTTTCTTTTCTTCATGCACTTCCATGTAGTCGCGGGCGCGACGCAAAATCCTGTTGGCTACTCTTGGTGTATAGCGAGAAGCTTTAGCTAAAATCCTAGCGCCTTCCTCTGTTACGTCCATTCCCAAAATCTTGGCTGATCTTTCGATAATTTCTTTAATGTTTTCTTCGCTGTAATATTCAAGCTTGAAGGTGGCTCCAAAGCGAGAACGCAGGGGAGCGGATAGGAGGTTCACCCTGGTTGTGGCAGCAAGGAGGGTAAATGGAGGAAGATCCAGAGAGATGGTTCTCGCTCCAGTACCTTTTCCGATAACGATGTGGAGTTTGCGAGATTCCATGGCGGGGTAGAGAACCTCTTCGATCATTTTGTTGAGACGATGGGCCTCGTCGATAAAGAGAATCTCTCCCTCTTCGAGGTTTGAAAGTATAGCCGCTAGATCTCCCACTTTCTCTATAGCAGGACCGGAGGTGGTTTTGATGGTTCCTCCTAACTCCTTGGCGATTAATCTTGCCAAGGTGGTTTTCCCCAAACCCGCCTGCCCGTACAAAAGGAGGTGGTCAACGGCTTCCCCGCGCATTTTAGCAGCATCAATAATAACTCTCAGGTTCTTTTTTACCTGTTCTTGGCCTATATAGTCCTCCCACTGCTTAGGACGTAAGACTACATCTATCGCCTGCTCATCGCCATTTTCTTGAATAGGGGTATCGCTCATGCTGTTGACAATGTCTTTTATTTGTGTTAGAGTGACTCCCGATAGAGTTTGGGGTCTGCGGGCACATTTTGGAATCTCTTTTAGATATTACGGACACTCTTGGCTCCGGCTGAGGTAATCCTCGGAGAGATTCTATAATTTTCCTTCGGGAAGCCCACATACTGCCCGCAGACCTCTGACTCTATCCCTATTTTACAGACGAGGCGGGCCAATTAACAGGGCCCGTTACTTTTTCAACTTCCTCGATTGTAGTTATCCCAGAGAGAGCTTTCAAAATGCCGTCTTCTTGCATATAAACCATACCTTTGGCCCTGGCTGCCTTGCGGGTCTGCACTTCGGTAACCTCTTTCCCTAAAATCTCGGCCATTTCCTCATCAAAGGTTAGGAGCTCAAAAATGCCAATTCTTCCTTGGAACCCCTTGTTGCAGGATACACACCCAACACTCTCGTAAAGTTTGACTTGGGAGGGCCTGATCGCTCTTTGTGGTACTTGGTTTTTAAATGCTTCTATTTTTGCTTTGAGCTCTCCCTCGATCTTGACTAGCCGTTTACATTTCTCGCAGAGTTTTCTGACTAATCGTTGAGCGACAACTAATCTTAGGGCTGATGCTAAACTCGAAACTTTGACCTTGAGATCCACTAAGCGAGGGATGGCTCCTGGAGCGTTGTTGGTGTGAAGCGTTGAGAAAACCAAATGCCCGGTGAGGGCTGCGTCTATTGCCGTTGTCGCTGTTTCCGAATCTCTAATTTCTCCAACTAAAATCATATCTGGGTCTTGGCGCAAGATGGAACGCAAACCGGAAGCAAAGGTGTAATTTTCTTTGGGGCGCACCTGAGTTTGCTGGATACCATCCAGGTGATATTCTATTGGGTCTTCGATGGTAATAATTTTTACCTCCGGAGACGAGTTGCGCTTCAAAAATGCGTAGAGGGTGGTTGTCTTTCCGCTTCCGGTCGGCCCGGTCAACAAAATCATTCCGTTGGCTTCTTTGAGAAAGCGTTCGACGATCTTTAAATCGTCTTCTCTTAATCCTAAATCTGCCATATTCAAATCCACCACGCTCGGATCAAGCACCCTCATCACAACAGCCTCGCCAAATTCAGAAGGGACGATGGATAACCTGACCTCAACGTCTTCTCCCTTAGATCTTTTAATAGTGAAGCGTCCATCTTGAGGCTCGTCTTTTATGTTGAGCTTGAGGCTCGCTAAAAGCTTGAGGCGACCGGTGGTGCGCCTCCCCACCTCCTCGGATATGCGTGCTATATCGTACAAAATGCCATCCACTCTGTACCTTAACTGCGTACTTCCCCTCCCGGGCTCGAGGTGAACATCCGAAACTTTCAAGGCGAGAGCGTCTGCCAGTATTTTGACGAGGGCATCCGTGGTCGATGTGTCCACATCAATTTGAGCGATGTCTTCGGAGGCTATTTCTATGGTTTTAACATTTTTCTTTGATTCGAGAATCCCTTCGGAGAGGACTATTTCCGAGACGATCTCGGCTTGGTTTTCGGGACGAATGGCAAGGTAGTGTTTCCATGCTTCCTCAAGGCCGGAAAGCGAAACAATAAAAACTTCTTTTTTCAGCTTTTGTTCATCTAAAAAAAGATTGAGTTTCTCGAAGGCGCTGGTTTTGGAGGAATGCGCCGCCACCTTTACCTTGTTTCCCTCCTTTGCAAAAACAACTGTTCTGGTTTCCCGAGCAAGGACCTCTGGAACTGCTTCCAAAGCTCCCCGGTCAATTACTTGGTGTTTTATATCCAGATAGGGAAGGTTTTCGGCCGCAGCTCTGCGTGCGGCATCTCTTTCTTCTGCATCTTTTTGGAGAGATTCTAGCCTGGCTTCTATCGGTTGCTGACTGAATTTAAGCATTAGATTGTTCTTCTAATAATAGTCTCTTTGGGTGTTAGTAAAAAGTCCCTCGGGGAGTAAGATATAGAAGATATGTCCGGGCACAATAAGTGGAAGCAGATCAAGGACAAAAAAGCTAAGACCGACCAGGGTAGGGCTCAACTTTTTTCTAAGTTGGCTAATGCTATTGCTATAGCGGCTAGAGGAAATCCTGACCCTAAATTCAACGCTACCCTGCGCAGCGCGGTTGAGCAGGCGCACAAACACAACCTGCCCCAGGCCAACATCGAAAGGGCTATCCATAGGGCCGCTGAGGTTGGAAGCTTAGAGGAGTTGCTTATAGAGGCGTATGGCCCGGAGGGAATCGGGATCATCATTGAGGCCATAACCGACAATCGTAACCGCACCATGGCGGAGATAAGGGTTATTTTAAAGAGCCATGAAATTAAGGTGGCTGAACCCGGGGCGTTAATGTGGGCTTTTACAAAAACTGATAGTGGGTATGCACCAAAATTCAGCAATCCAGTATCTCCTAACGCTACTGAAACAATTAGGAGGGTGGTCGAATCCCTGGAAAACCACCCCGACGCGAAGGCCGTCTACACATCCCTAGGAGCATGAAGATTTTGGGTATAGATCCAGGCACTACCCGTACTGGGTATGGGTTGATAGAGAAAGATCGGGGAGTGAAGCTTCTTGCCTGTGGCCTTATCGACGGTGAAGGCGTTGGAAAAGAGAATCGTTTATCTCACTTGGAAAAAGGAATTCAGGCGTTAATCAATACTCACAAACCAGACCTTGTTTGTCTTGAAAGATTATTCTTCTCCAAAAACAAGAAGACTGCCTCTAGCGTATCCGAGGCAAGGGGAGTGATACTCCTAGTGCTTCAAAAAAGTGGAGTGGATTTTGTGGAGTTTAGCCCCAGCGAGGTAAAGTCGGCCGTTGC
>MHIS01000007.1:0-5518 GCA_001817635.1 Candidatus Colwellbacteria bacterium GWA2_46_10 | reverse complement strand
GATTTTTCTCGAATATACTTTCGCTAGTCTGGACTTTGCTTCTTCCTGCAATGTCCTCAAAAGGTCGTTTTCACAACCATTTAACAATATGGAGTTCAAGGAAGAAATTCTTCTTCAAGATAGTGACTTTGGCGGTGGCGAAGACGATGGTCTAGACCCAGACAAGGTTGTCCCGAAGAAAGATGACGAAGAGGAAACAGACGATGATGATGAGGTAGACGATGTAGATATAGAAGTCTAACCTAGCCCAAAACAAAGCCGCTCCACAATAGGGCGGCTTTGTTTTAGAATATAAGGACGATATGTTCCGCCATTGGGATAAAAAGAAAGTTCTCCAGGTTGGTAGTATCCTTTTTGCTTTGGGCGTCTTGTATCTAGGCTACATTTACTTTTCCACAGAGCTCCCCGAAGCGGAGGACCTAACCAATCTAAATATCCCCGAGTCAACCAAGCTATATGACCGCAAGGGCGAGGTGCTTTTCTATGAGATATACAAAGATGAGAAGCGTACCGTTGTCCCGGCTGATAACATTCCTGACATTATGCGCCAGGCTACTTTGAGTATGGAAGATGATTCTTTTTACAATCACGGTGCGTTTGACTGGAGAGGATTGGTGCGTGCCATTTTGGTGGATGTTGTTAAGGGAAGGGTGGTCCAGGGGGGATCTACAATTACCCAACAACTAGCAAAAAATACCTTTCTTACTCCAGAGAGAACGATTACTCGCAAGTTGAGGGAAGCTGTTTTAGCGGTGAAGTTGGAGCAAAGATACTCCAAAGATGATATTTTAAATTTTTACTTGAACCAGGTTCCTTACGGCCCAACCATTTACGGAATAGAGTCTGCGTCCATAGCCTACTTCAACAAACCCGCCAGCGAGATCAATCTAAATGAAGCGGCAACTCTGGCCGCTCTACCCAAAGCCCCCAGCTACTACTCCCCGTGGGGATCTCATAGAGATGATTTAAAAAACCGCAAAAATTTCATCGTGAGCCGCATGAAGGAGTTGGGATATGTGGACGAACAACAATCCGCGAGTGTTCCCGAGGACCTCCCAGAAATCCAACCCCAGTCAGAAATGGGTATTAGGGCTCCCCACTTTGCCATCACCGTCCAAGAATATTTGCGCGATAAATACGGAGAAGATGCTTTGCGCACGGGAGGGCTCAAGGTAACAACGACCCTTGACTGGGAGATGCAGCAAATCGCCGAGGACGCCGTAAAAACCAATGTGGAGCATAACAAGGAAGTGGCTGGTGGACACAACGGAGCGCTCTTGGCTATGGACCCAAAGACCGGTCAGATATTAGCGATGGTGGGCTCCCGCGACTATTTTGCAGACCCAGAACCAGAAGGATGTACGGAGGGTGTAAGCTGTGCCTTTGAGGGTAATTTTAATGTCGCGCTCCAGGGATTGCGCCAACCCGGATCATCATTTAAGCCCTTTGCCTACCTAACCGCATTTCAAAATGGATTTACCCCAAAAACTATTCTTTGGGACGTAAAAACAGAGTTCTCGGTTGCGTGCCCGCCCAATTGCTACAGCCCTCACAACTTTGATTTGCGCTTTAGGGGGCCAGTAACTATGGCTGAGGGACTCTCTCAGTCCATCAACGTCCCCTCCGTTGAAACTCTTTACCTTGCTGGCCTTGAGAGAACGATGGATAACGCTCTCCGTTTTGGGATAACTACCTTTGATGATCCAAATCGCTTCGGTTTGTCCTTGGTTTTGGGGGGTGGGGAAGTACGCATGGTTGAACTTTTGGGCGCATACGGCGTATTGGCTACCGAGGGCACATACCACAAGCCCGTTTTCATACTCAAGGTGGAAGATTCTAAGGGTAAGGTTCTGGAGGAGTATAAGGACGAAGGGAAGCAAGTAGTAGACCCCCAATACCCGAGATTAATCAACAATATTCTCTCGAGCGTAGAGTTGCGCTCCGGGCTGTTCACGGCAAGCCTCCCCCTTACCCAAGTGCCCGGATACCAAGTAGCCCTAAAAACTGGTACCACTAACGACTACGTGGACGCTTGGACGTTTGGATACACCCCCAATCTAGTAGCTGGGGTGTGGGCGGGCAACAATAACCGTCAACCGTTAGGACAAGGAGGAACCAGTCTTTTGGCCGCCGTCCCTATGTGGCACTCGTTTATGTCGCGAGCTCTTCCCGCGTTACCGGTTGAATACTTCAATCCCCCCGATCCGGTGGTTGGGAATTTGCCTATCTTGAACGGAGAGATGATAGAGGGGGAGTATCATAGTGTTTTGTATTACCTGGGACGCCAAGGGGACTCCCAATATCCCTTGTGGGAAGCTGGTATCAGAGCGTGGCTTGCCTCCAACCCCGAACCGACTCGTTTTCCAAAAGTTAAGCTTGGGGTTGAATCAAGTGTAAGTGGAGAGCTAAACATAGAATTTATGACGCCCGATAATGGCGATAAAGTTAACCAGGCCTTTACCTTGCGCGCCAAAGTTTCGAGTGAGAACAACATCACCGCCGCCAGGGTTTTTCTAGACAACTCTCCTAAGGCTAACTACTCCGGGGATTTTGGAAAATCGCTAACGATCAAAGAAAGTATGGTTGGCAGCGGCGCTCTCCAGAGTCGCATCAAGATAGAGGCGGAGGATGAGGACGGCAATTCTCAATCTAGCGAGATAATCGTTTTCTTCTAGGGCTTGATGGGCATCAGGATATAGAAATACCCAGCCTCTTCCGGTGATTTAATAATTGCGGGGTGTTCTTCGCCGTTTAACCCCAAAATGACATTCTTGCTTTGGCCTCCCCTAACCCCGCTCAAGAGAAATTGCCAGTTGAAGATAATCTCCATGTCTTGACCGTCGGCCTTAACTGGAAGTAAGAATTTATTCTCCCCTATGGAGCTGTCGCTTGAGAAAATTTCCAAAGTTTTTTTGTCTTTGATGCGTAATGTCACTTCGCTGTTTCTTCCCGAGAAGGAGCTTGTAAGCTTGAGCCCATTGATAAGCTCTTCTCTGTCCACCACAACGCTGTTCTCAATACTTTTCGGAATAATAGCTTTGTAGTCCGGAAACTTGCCCTCCACTAGGCGGGAGACCATAGAAAAACTCTCTGTTTGGAAAAGGATTTGGGTCTCGTCCGTGTATATCTGCACACTCTCTTTATCCTCAATGATGCGAGAGAGCTCTTGGGCGGCTCTGAGAGGAATAGTAATCATAAGCCCCTTGGAAAAAGTATTTTTGATTTGCTTACCCGAGAGGGTGGCCTCGGCGAGACGGAAACTATCCGTGCCTACGATCTTGATTCCCGTTGGCTCAACTGCAAAAAGAAGGCCTCCGATCTCCGGACGCAGGTCCGATACCTCCACCGCCATGGTGGTTTTTTGCAGTGCGCTCTTTAGTAGCTCTCCCTGAATCTCGAGATACTCTTTCTTATCTTTGATAGTTGGAATTATTGGGAAATCCTTTGTGTCGAGCCCTTGAATGCGAGCGTCGTAGTTGTCCGTTTTTATTATGAGGTTGATATTTTTTACTTCGAGATTAACCCTTTCGCTCGATATGTTGTTGACTATTCCGGATAGCGTGGAAAAAGATACGGCAATTTCCCCCTCTTCAATGATTTTCCCAAAAACGATTTTGGTTGTGGCCAACTCGAGGTTGGTGGTGGATAGTTTGATTTGGTTGTTGCGAGCCTCAAGAAGCACTGTTCCTAGAACAGGCAAATTAGTGGTTGTTCCCACCCCCCTTCCCACAACATCTAATCCGGATTTGAGATTACTCTTTAAGATAATTACTTTCATGATTTATATAGATAGTAGTAGGGGCTGTTAATATGTGGAAGATCTTCGTTCCGCCCCATGCCCCCTACCGAATTTCGCTTTTCTTGATTTAACACCCTGTGGGCAGGAGCGGGATTAACTTCCGCCCCACTTGATCTTATCCCCCCAAGGCTATTTATTTTATACAGATGCTCCATAAAAACTTAACAATTTTTACCCAAATTTATTAACATCCTCTTTGATCAAAACAATCTTTTGTCCCAAGTCCGGGCTCTTATCTATATTCCCCGCCACCTTTTTGCAGGCGTAGATAGCGGTAGTGTGATCTCTTTTGCCAATTCTACTCGCTATGTCCGGATAAGACATACTAAGGAGTTCGCGGAGGAGATACATTGAGATCTGGCGAGGCTCAACATACTCCTTATTTCGGGAACGACCGATTAGATCGTTCGGAGAGATTTCAAAAAACGCAGATACGGCCTTAATCACCTGGTTGGGGGTAGCCCTGGAGGCCGACTTGTCGGTTACCTCAGCGATAATTTTCTCGGTAGTGGCGGAATCCAAGGGGCGCTTGTATGTTATTTGATGGAAAACAAGCTTATTGAGGATGCCCTCGATCTCACGGATGTTTCTTTGTACCCTTTTAGCCACCAACTCAACAATTTTGTCATCCAACTCGACTCCTCGCTCTTGCAACTTGGCCTTAGCGATGGCAAAGCGAGCCTCAAATTCGGGGGCGCTTATATCCGCGATCATGCCGCCTTCGAAACGGGAGCGCAAACGTTCCTCCAGTGTGGCAATAGATGCCGGCGGGCGGTCGGAAGAGATGATTATTTGCTTATTGTTTTGGTGGAGGGCGTTAAATGTGTGGAAAAACTCTTCCTGGGTCTTCTCTTTGCCTCCCAAGAATTGGATATCGTCAATGATGAGGACATCTACGTTGCGGTATGTATTCTTTATATCCTCCGCCCTGCGGTTTCTAATGGCCCACAGCACATCATTGGTAAACTTTTCCGAGGAAACGTATTTTACCCCAACCTTGTTATCGGAACGGCTGCGGATCTCGTTGCCGATACCCTGGATCAGGTGGGTTTTCCCGAGCCCCACACCACCATATATGAAAAGGGGATTGTATTTAGTACCGACGTTCTCGATTACCGCTTGCGCGGCCGAGAATGCCAATTCGTTGAAGGATCCAACCACAAACGTTTCCAAGGTGTGTCTGGGGTTGAGGTTTGTTTCTGGATCAACGCGCATTTCCTGGAACACCAACTGCTTTTCATCTTGGTGTTCTCTGGTTTCTCTACGTCTTCTGTTAATAGCTCTTTGGGAAAGACTTCCTTCAACTATGTATTCAACGTGTTTGGTTGTTCCGTTTATGGAACGCATAGAGCCCAAGATCAGTTTATGATATTTCGTCTCTACCCACTCCTTAGCGAAGTTGTTGGGAAGAGCAACCAAGGCCGATCCTTCAGTGCTTTCTATGAGGCGGCTATTTTTGAGCCAGGTTAAAAAGTTGGGCTTAGATATTCTAAGTTCTATGTCCGAGAGAACTGTGCCCCACAGTTGTTCCAGGTCACTTACCTCAGGAGCCTGACTTTCCATAACTCCATCTTATTGAATGAAACTCACTCGTCAAACAGGACTCCGATGCGTCTAATGTGAATTAACTGTGGATGAAGGGAAACATTAACAAAAATCAACTTTACGGATATAATAACGCCGCTATGCCAAAGAGAACCTATCAGCCCAGTAAGCGCA
>MHIS01000006.1:21427-21605 GCA_001817635.1 Candidatus Colwellbacteria bacterium GWA2_46_10 | reverse complement strand
CGCTCTACCACTGAGCTAATCACCCATGGTGGGCAATGCAGGTTTCGAACCTGCGGCCTCTGCCGTGTGAAGGCAGCGCTCTACCACTGAGCTAATTGCCCTGTATAGGTGGGCGTGCCTGGTCTCGAACCAGGGACCTCAGTCTTATCAGGACTGCGCTCTAACCAACTGAGCTACA
>MHIS01000006.1:17521-21409 GCA_001817635.1 Candidatus Colwellbacteria bacterium GWA2_46_10 | reverse complement strand
CTTATCTTAAACAAGTTTATTTGGGCAAGGACTCACCCTCTTTGGGATTTTTCCAGGACGCATACTTACAATCCGGATACCTACCGCATCCATAAAAAGTCCTGCCCTTCTTAGTACGTCTCACTACAATATCTCCCTCGTGGCACTCGGGACATTGCATATCAATCTTTTCTAATTCTTGTTTAATGTTCTTGGTATTTTTGCACTCCGGAAATCCGGGGCAGGCCATAAACTTACCGAACCTACCGTGTTTGATAACCATCTTGCGCCCGCACTTATCACACTCGACATCAGTTGGCTGTTCCAACATAGTTTTATCCTTTTTTACTTCGGCATACTTCTTATCCAGATTCTCCGCAAAGGGCCCATAAAAACTCCCTATCATCTCTTGCCAGTTTTCTAAGCCATTGGCTATCTCATCAAATTTCTCTTCGATACCAGCCGTAAAGCCCACGTCCACAATCTCTGGGAAATGCTTGGACAAAAGAGTGTTCACTATCTCTCCTATCTCCTCCGGTATAAAGCGTTTGTTTTGGTCCTTCACCACGTACCCTCGATCCTGGATAACGGAGATGGTTGGAGCGTACGTAGAGGGTCTCCCGATACCATATTCCTCAAGGGTTTTAATGAGGCTTGCCTCATTGTACCGTGCTGGAGGTTCAGTGAAATGTTGGTTAGTCAAGCAATCAAGTACTTTTACCTCACTGCCTTTCTCCAAACTTGGCAAATTCTTCTCTTCGATCTTGGAGATCCAGATATTCAAAAATCCATCAAAGAGCATGGTGCTCCCGGTGGCGCGTAGTATGTATTTGTCTTTTACCCCGTCCACCTTTACATCCAGCGTTACCGCTTCAAACTTTGCATCTGGCATCTGGGAAGCCATAAAGCGCCTCCAAATAAGGTTATAGAGACGCCCCTCATCTCCGGCCTTAAGAGCTTCTGGAGTGAGAGATGGGTTAGTGGGCCGGATAGCCTCGTGGGCTTCTTGGGCTAGCTTTGATTTGCCTTTGTAAAAACGAGGGGCTACTGCAGCGTATTTTGCTCCGAGTGTTTCCGTTAACCACTGCTTGGCTGCAAGCGTAGACTCCTTAGATAGATTAACTGAGTCGGTACGCATGTAGGTTATGTGCCCGCTTTCATAAAGCCTCTGGGCGATAACCATGGTCTTCTTGGAGCTGAAACCTAACTTCCTTGATCCATCCTGCTGGAGAGTGCTAGTGATATATGGAGGCAACGGTCTGCGCGTAAGTTCCTTCTTGGTGGCTAAGAAGATAGATGCTTTCCCCTTTTTTATATCGTTCGCAAAAAGTTGTGCGTCTCTCGCGGTTTTAATATCAAACTTATCCACCTTCCGTCCATCCTGTTTGATCAACTCCCCTTCAAATTTCTCTTCCTTTCCTTCAAAGGTGCCGATCACCGACCAATATTCTTGAGGCTTGAACTCCCTAATCTCGTTTTCTCGATCCACGATCAGTTTCAGGGCAACAGATTGCACTCTGCCTGCGGACAAACCTCCTCGAACTTTTTTCCATAGGAAAGGTGAGAGCTTGTATCCCACAAGTCGATCTATCACTCTACGGGCCTGCTGAGCATCAACTAGATTCTGGTTAATGCTTCTCGGTTTCTCCAGGGCTTTTTCGATAGCGGAGCGGGTGATCTCATGAAAGACGATTCTCTTAGTATTTTGTCCCAAGCCGAGCGCCTCGGCCAAGTGCCAGGCAATAGCTTCTCCTTCCCTGTCCTCATCAGTTGCCAGAATCACCTCTTCAGCCTTACCCGCAATTTTCTTAAGGCTGTTCAAGTTTTTCTGGGCTTTGCGAGGGATCACGTATTTAGGCTCAAACCTTTTTTCTATATCCACTCCCAATTGACCCTTAGGGAGATCTCTAACGTGTCCGTAGGAGGACTCGATATCGTATCCTTTACCCAAAAAGCCGCTAAGGGTTTTGGCTTTGGTCGGCGACTCTACTATTACTAATTTCATTATCTTAGAAAATTAACCTATACGCGGCTCAAGTTTATTGAGATCGCCAATCATGTCAAATTGAGGTCCTCTAAAATGTCCTCTACGGAGTCAACCAGAATTGCTCCATCCCTAATGAGCTTATGAGACCCCTCAAAGTGAGGATCCCCTGCTGGTCCGGGTACCACGAAAACATCCTTGCCCTGCTCTCCCCCTATGCGCGCCGTGACCAAGGCGCCCGAGTGCACGGGAGCCTCTATCACTAAAACGGCTATGGACAAGGCGCTCACGATCCGATTGCGCTGAAGAAAATTGTTTTTCTCCGTAGCTTCGCCTGGGCCATACTCTGAGATGATAGCTCCACCTGATTTGATAATGCTCTCGGCTAGCCCCTTATTCTCCACGGGGTATACGTCATCTATCGCATTCCCTAAGACGGCAATGGTATATCCTCCGGATGCAAGGGCGCCTCTATGAGCGGAAGCGTCTATCCCCAAGGCTAAGCCGCTGATTATCCCAAATCCCTTTTCACACAACGCCCACGCGAATTCCTCGGCCATTTTCATCCCCGTAGGAGTAGCTTTGCGAGTGCCCACTACCGCAATCAAAGGTTGGTCGAGTTTCAACTCTCCTTTTACATATATCCGAGGGGGCGCATCCGTTATCTCACTTAAAAGTTTCGGATATCCAGGCCCTCTAAAATCCAGAGTTCTGTATGGCATAGAGATGCCTATTAATATATCATATTGATACATGGTGAAAATTGACGCCGGCAAATATTTCACTCCTAAGGCGATAGTCAATTTATCCATACTTCTTGGATTTTTGGTTTTTATAACCATGGTTTTATCATTTCTGGGGAAGGAAATTAAAGACAAGGCGGACCAGATCCAAGATCAAAGAGCGGAGATAGAATCGCATATCAGCGCTCTTTCTCGGCTCGCAGAGTTAGGTGCCGCGGCCAAAGAGGCCGAACCGGCCTTCAACGAGCTAAACTCGCTACTTCCTAAGAGAGATGAGCTGGTAGCGTTTCCTAGATATATAGATACTCTAGCTACGGCGAGTGGTGTTGATGAGCGTTTCGATTTCAGGGGGGATGAAATGAGTCCGACCGAAACCGAAGCCGGTCATAGCGCTTTTTCCCTTTCAATTACAGGTTCTTACGCCAATATTTTAGTTTTCTTGGAAGAACTCGAGAAGGGACGCTTTATAATAAGGGTAGATAACTTTGATGTCGTACTGCAAAGAGATAATTCTTTGTTTAAGGCTGATATCCAAGGACTAGTATTCTTCCGTGATTAAGACACAGGGCAAAATAAAACCGGGTTTTGATAGATGGCTTCTAATAGCTTCTATAGTTCTTTCTATATTGATGATGGCCGCTGCTGTTTCTTCAATAGTCTTTTTAAGCAACAGTCTACTTAAGGCCTTTATCCCCCGGGAAGATAGTAAATCGGACTTGAAGTTCGACCTTGAAGGATACGAGCAAATATTAAAAGACCTTAATCGCACTCCGGCCACCGCTCCCTAGACTAGCTATTGCTTGCGAAGCCCTCTTTGACTGATACTTCTAGGGAAGATGGCAAAGGGCAAACGTGTGGGCAAGACCCGTGGGGCAACACCCCTGGGACAAACAACTCCCCTCATTGAGAGGGCGTATGCCTTTGCAAACAAGGCTCACTCCGGCCAGAAGAGAAAGAATGGTGATCTGTATATTAACCACTGTGTTGAGACAGCACGTACTCTCATTGAGTGGGGGTTGGATGAGAGCACAATAGCCGCCGGTCTTTTACACGACGTAGTGGAAGACACCCCGGTTACGGATGCGGAACTCAAGAAAGAATTTGGAGAGGAAATTGCTCTTTTAGTTGATGGAGTCACCAAAATCAGCCGCGTTAAATACCGCGGACATGAGCGCGAGGTTG
>MHIS01000006.1:15502-17511 GCA_001817635.1 Candidatus Colwellbacteria bacterium GWA2_46_10 | reverse complement strand
CTGATAGGTTGCACAACATGCGTACCCTGGATGCCCTACCTGCTCCAAAGCGTAGACGCATCGCCCTTGAGACAATGGAAATCTATGCGCCTTTGGCATACAGGCTCGGAATGCAAAAAATCAGCGGTGAACTGGAAGATCTCGCTTTCCCTCACACTTATCCAAGTGAATACCGTTGGCTCATTAAAAAACTGGAGTATCGGTATGAAGCTATGGAGAAATATCTTGACCGCATCCGCCCCACGGTCGAAAAGGCTCTCAAGGATGCGGGCGTTGAAGTGTCCTCCCTGGACTACAGAGCCAAACGCTACACCAGCCTATACCGGAAGCTTCTGAGGTACGAGATGGATATCGATAGAGTATATGACCTAGTGGCCTTCCGTATTATCGTGAAAAACGTTGAGGATTGTTATGCAACGTTAGGGGTGATTCACAACCTATGGACACCCATGCCGGGGCGCATCAAGGACTATATAGCTATTCCTAAGCCCAACGGTTACCGAAGTCTTCATACAACTGTTATCTGTACAGAAAATCGTTTGGTGGAATTCCAAATACGCACTGAACAGATGCACCGGGAGGCCGAGAATGGAATTGCCGCCCACTGGGCCTATGAAGAAAGTAAGGGAACGAAGGGGTACACCCGAAAGAAAGCTATTAAAGCTGCTTCTCAAGAAATCAGGTGGGTAGAACAACTGCGCTCTTGGCAAAATGAGACTACTAACTCCGAAGGGTTTATTGACTCTTTGAAGGTAGATTTTTTGAAAGACCGCATTTTTGCCATTACCCCAAGGGGGGATGTCATCGACCTTCCTCAAGGAGCCACGCCTATAGATTTCGCCTATCATATCCACTCGCAAATAGGCAACCAATGCGTAAGCGCCAAGATAAATGGGGATATAGTCCCCTTAGATCACAAACTCAAATCAAGTGATATCGTAGAAATCCTAACCCAAAAGGGAAAGAAGCCATCGCCGGACTGGCTCAACTTCGCTATTACCAGCAATGCCCGCAACCAGATAAGGAATGCTCTTAAAGGCACTCGTCACAACCTACGCATTGAACGCAAGGCTCACGTGGAACTTAAAATAATTGCCACTAACCGCGTGGATCTTTTAAGCGATATTACTGGTATTATATCTCGATCTCACGTAAACGTTACCAGAGTTCAATCTGAACCTAGGATGGGATTACAGCTGGTAAAAATAGTTTGTGAAACTAACGACAAAACAAAAATCACTAAACTGATTATAAAGATCAAAGCCCTAAAGGAAGTTAAAAGGGTTGATTACCGTTTTGTTTAAAGAATTTCTGTAAAACCGCGTTTAGTTCTTCCTGAGAGTAGAAATTGATAATAATCTTGCCGCTTTTCCCATCTCTCATCACCTGCACTTTCGTCCCTAGAAATTCCTCTAATCGTTCTTGAAGGGCTTTTGTTTCAACGTCCGCGAAGGAAGCTTCTCCTTTCGTGTCCTCTGCGCCACTCAATTTATTTTTTATCTTACGGATTTTTGATTCTACCTGACGCACGCTCAAATTGTCCCTTAATATCTCGGCAAAGATAGAAATCTGGAGCTTGGGGTCCTCAAGGGAAAGGAGTATTCTGCCTTGGCTCTCATTTATCTTCCCTTCCGCTATCGCATTTTGTATCTCGGAGGGGAGACTCAACAGACGCACCGTATTAGATACCGCCTCCCTGCTCTTCCCAAGCTTGCTCGCAACTTCTCTTTGAGTAAGGCCAAATTCATCTTGAAGTCTCGACATAGCCCTCGCAGCTTCTATGGGGTTCAAGTCGGTACGCTGGATATTTTCGATAACGGCCATCTCTAGTTTCTCAATGTCCGGAACGGTGTTTTTGATAATTGCCGGTACCGTAGGCAACCCCAGCATCTGAGCCGCCTTGAGTCTTCTTTCCCCAGCAATCAGTTCGTAGCGTACGCTTTGACCAAAATCCGATTCCTTTTCGACTTTTGAGACAATGAGGGGCTGTAGAATGCCAAATTCGCGAA
>MHIS01000006.1:14669-15445 GCA_001817635.1 Candidatus Colwellbacteria bacterium GWA2_46_10 | reverse complement strand
TGGCTGCCTCTTAGGCATCCCTCCCGTTACATCGGGCAAGCGAAATTCAATCTCATTCTCGGATTCTTCACCTCCACTGCCTTTTTTAGGAATCAACGATTCTAATCCACCGTGAGTCATGTCGCTTATCATACACTATAGGGATAAAAGTGTGTTTCTGTGTTTTCGTCTGCGATGATTTCTTCAGCCAGACGCCTGTAGGCCAAAGCCCCTACTGAACTTGGGCTATAGATTAAAATTGGTTGGTTGAAGCTAGGGGCTTCTGCCAGCTGAATTGCTCTGGGGATCTCCACCTGGAATACCTTGTGAGGAAAATTACGTCTCACGTCTTTCGCCACTTGTCTAGGAAGACGCTCTCTTTTGTCGTACATAGTAATGAGCGCTCCGGTTACCCTAAGGGGATGTTTGAGATTCTCCCTTATTAGATTGATCGTGCGCAGTAACTGGCCTAGCCCTTCCATACCGTAGTATTCAGCCTGCACCGGGATAAGGATCTCATCTGCCGCTAAAAGACCGTTGATCGTAAGAAGGCTAAGGGATGGCGGAAGATCAATGAGTACATAATCGTATCGGTGACGCAAGCCGTTAATAAAATTACGTAAATAACATTCTCTCTCTGGGAGGTTGACCAGCTCAACTAAGGCGCCAGCCAAATCGTTGGATGATGGCACAAATTGATAACCCAAGATCTGGGTGGGTTTTACCAACTCCTCATGCGAAGCCGTGCCCATAATTCCGTGATAAATAGTCTTCTCAAAGGCTGACGGAGAAAGGGC
>MHIS01000006.1:10514-14661 GCA_001817635.1 Candidatus Colwellbacteria bacterium GWA2_46_10 | reverse complement strand
CATTAGCCTGTGGATCAAAGTCAACCAAAAGCACCCGCTTGCCAAGAGCTGCCAAATAGGCGCCTAGGTTAACTGAGGTGGTAGTTTTCCCCACTCCCCCCTTTTGATTACAGACAGCTATTACTCTAGCCATGGAATATAGATTTATATGTCCTTATCTTGTATTTTATATGGAGCTTGAGAGAATTTAAATGCTTGGGGTGAGTGGCGGAATTGGCATACGCGCACGACTCAAAATCGTGTCCCGCAAGGGATGTGGGTTCGACTCCCACCTCGCCCACCAATGCAAAGCAAAAAAGTTCTAATTGAATACATAAAAACGTCTAGGGAACGAGGAGTGCAAGAGTATTTTATCCGCCAGGCCCTGCTTGACGCCGGCTGGGATAAGGATGAGATAGATAATGCGCTGGGCTCGGAAGAAGCTTGGCCACAGGGAGCACGCAGGGATATAAAAAGTGAAATAACTCTCAAACCCAAAAGGGTGTCTCTCAGCAAAAAGCATTTTATCTCATCTTTACCTAAGAGCTTATTGTTAACCTTGGTAGTGGCCGCTATCGGTGTCGCCACCATGTTCTTTTACCAAAATAAGAAATATGAGATTGTTCTGTCTGACGGAAACGGCGAACTCGCTTCTTTCAACTACGGTAGCTGGCCTGCCCTTGAAGACACAGCCTTTTTTGAGAAGGTAAAGCAGGAATTCATTGATGAGAAAATAAGCTTCGTGGAGACTGACCTCTCGGCCATGTTGCTTAGGGTCTACAAAGACGGCAAGGTGATAAAAGAGGTGCCCATAGTATCAAAGGGAAATGAAGGCTCTTGGTGGGAGACACCCGCTGGTTTATACAAAATCGAAGGCAAGGAGGCAGATCACTTTTCTTCATTCGGGCAAGTGCACATGCCTTGGAGCATGCCTTTCCAAGGAAACTTCTTTATTCACGGTTGGCCATATTACAACAACGGAGAGCCGGTTGCTCCAGGATATTCTGGGGGATGTATCAGATTATCCACCGAAGATGCAAAATCCGTCTTTGACCTAGTAGAGGTGGATACGCCTGTTTTGGTGTATGAAAAGGACTTCATCAAGGATTCTTTTGAGTACAAACTTTTAGAAAATAAGATCAGCGCCTCAAATTATCTCACGGCGGACTTGGGGAATAACTTTGTATTCGCACAACGGGAGTCCGACAAGCAGGTGCCAATAGCCTCTTTGACTAAGCTAATGACTGCAATCGTGGCTAGTGAGTACATAAATATTGAAAAGGAGATCACCATCACCGGAGACATGTTGGTCCAAACCAGCATCCCCCGGCTATACGCTGGACAAAGGATCTCTGTCTTCAACCTCCTTTATCCCCTTCTAATGGAATCTTCCAATGAGGCTGGTACTGCAATCGCCGCAATCCTCGGTACGAACCGTTTTGTAGGACTGATGAACGAAAAGGCCAAAGCCATAGGTATGAACGACACTAACTTTGTTGATCCCAACGGCTCTGGAGCAGAAAACGTTTCAACAGCAAGCGATCTTTTCCAATTAGCAAAATACATATACAACAACCGTAGCTTTATCTTGGACATGTCCAGGGGCGAGGCAACTCAATCAGTATACGGACAACCCATTCTCTATGGACTTCAGAACTTCAATGTTTTTGTGAACGACCAGGATTTTGTTGGCGGAAAAGTGGGCATAACCAATGCAGCCGGTGAAACCATTCTTTCTGTGTTCGAGATAGAGAGAGCTGGGGAAACAAGACCGGTAGTGGTAATCGCCCTCGGCTCGGATAATCGAACTAAGGATGCCACTACGTTAATAGATTACGTTAGGAGTAGTTACTAAATAAGTTTTTGCTTACGGAAGATAAAGTAGACCGCGCTGAAGCTTAGGACCCCTACAACTATTCCTCCCAAAATATCGCTTGGCCAGTGTACACCAGTAATAACTCTCGCCAAACCTATGGCCAAAGTAGCGATAAGCATCCAAATGCCTGAGCGCTTTTTAACTATCATCAAAGTTAAAACTATCGGGATCAAAGAGGCCATGTGTCCCGATGGGAACGAATTGACATTCGTGTGATTTATCAAAGCCTCCACTCCAAGGGCAGTAAAGGGCCTGGGACTTTGCAAAAGATTATCTATAATGTTGGTAACTATCCCCCTCGATACAACAAAGGATATGAAGGCAAGCGACAGATATTGAAACCTATTTTTCCAAACTGGTAAAATACCCCCCCAGTCCTTCTTTGTAAAAATGACCCAGAAGAACCAAATGATGATGAACCAAAAAAGATATTTAGCAAAAAAAATAAAGAGCCAATCTAGCACCCTAGATTGACCAGTCAATCCATATAGAAAACTGAATAGTTCTTTATCTAAGGGCAACATTTAGCTTCTAACGTACGGTAATATACCCATGAAGCGGGCTCTCTTAATGGCTTTCGCTAAACGTCTTTGGTGTTTGGCACAAGTGCCGGTATGGATAGGGTCTATAATCTTCAACTGGCCAGACACAAATCTCTGCAGCAAATCCTTCTGCTTGTAATCTATGTCCCCCACGTTCTGGGAACAAAAGAAGCATTGTTTTCCTGGCTTCTTCATACTTAAAAGGGCAGATCTTCCGGATTGATTCCCTCGCTAGCTGCGCCAGATTCATCTAGATCTATTACCGGGATGTCCTCTACATGCTTTTGTTCTTCTCCTCCAACGCTACTTTCATCTTTAACGAAGCTTGCACCCACATCTCCTGCCCTTGGCCCAAGTTGGATGCTTTCAGCTACGATCTCTGTGGTTCTGCGAGACTGACCATCCTTCCCTTCCCAAGCGCGAGTTTGCAGTCTTCCCTCAATCATGATGATGCTACCCTTTTTAGAGAATTGATTTACCACCTCCGCTTGTCGTCCCCAAGCTACCACGTTATGAAATTCCGTACTTTCTTTCTTTTCTCCTTCTTTGGTACGCCAATAGCGGTTAGTGGCTATAGAAAACGAAACCACGTGATCTCCGGATGGAGTAGTTCTTAACTCTGGGTCAGCGGTTAACCTTCCGATGATAAATACCTTGTTTAAATTCATGTCTTACTGATTTTATAAATCTTTATCCCGATTAATGCAAATTAGGCCTCACTGTCGAGAGAGCCGCTGATTTCTTCCAGCTTTGCTTCTAAATCCTCATTAGAGGCTGCAGCATCTCCACTAGGTGGCCTTTCGCTTGACGTCCTTTCCATTATTCTCGGTCCCCTAGGTTGAAAATCGGCTTCCTTCACAAACGGTGGAGTAACTATCGTGTACCTCAAGATACCATCCTCAAATCTCAGAGTATCTTTTAGGGTTTCTACTTCCCCCGGCTTCAGAGCGAAATGGATGCACCCGAGATAGGCGCTGCTATGTTTTTTAATGGGGTATGCGAGGTTGATCTGCTCAATCTGCTGTTCACCGGTAACGTCAGCTCCTACCTGATTTAGGTACCTTAAAACCGTCCCTGCGCCCTCTTCCGTACGCGCTAGGAAGGAAATCTCATATGTGCTCTTTTCTGTTTCCATGGTTATCTCTGGCTTTACATCATACGTAATAAACCATACTTTTCAACTTACTCTACTCCTTACTGCTCTTCTCCTTGGCGACCGTTGCCTTTTCTCCACCTATTTCTTCGATCTCTTCTGCTTCTTCCGCACCTACATCACCCCTAATGGCGGTACCTACTGGTACTAAACGTCCAATGATGACATTCTCCTTAAGACCCCTAAGGTAGTCCTCCCTACCCTCGCTTGAAGCCTTGATGAGTACCCTTGCTGTCTCCTGGAAAGATGCTGGCGCTAGCCAACCGTCAGCTGAAAGAGCAGCTCTGGTAATGCCGAGCACAAGCTCTTCCCCTTTGGCTGTTTCATTTTTCGTGCCGTAAAATTCTTTATTGAACTCTTTCAACTTTGATTTATCCATGATTTCCCCTACCACAAACTGCGAATCCCCTGGGTCTGTGATCTTCACGCGGCCAAACATCTGCTTAACAATGATATCCATGTGTTTATCGTGCACCGTTGACCCGTTGGAGACGTAAATTTTCTGAACCTCTTTGACTATGTATTGATGAACGGCTTCTTTATCCTTATATTTGAGCAATTCCTTGGGATCCAAATTACCCTCACAAAGTGGGTCTC
>MHIS01000006.1:6788-10495 GCA_001817635.1 Candidatus Colwellbacteria bacterium GWA2_46_10 | reverse complement strand
CAATTGTCCCTTCGGTTTTTGAGACCGTCGCTTTCCACTTTGGACTTCTTGCCTCAAAGAGCTCATCCACCCTGGGTAGACCGGTTGTAATATCCTCACCGGCCACACCCCCAGCGTGGAAGGTTCGAAGCGTGAGTTGCGTGCCTAACTCACCGATAGATTGAGCGGCTATGATCCCTGCGGCTTCCCCTATTTTCACCTGATCCGTGGTACCGAGATCCGATCCGTAACATTTAGCGCAGATGCCATAGAGAGTATTGCAGGTTATTGGGTTCCTAACCTCTGCTTCTTGAATGTTTGATGTATCTATTGCCTCTGATTGGTCTTTGCTGATTATCTCCCCGGCTTTAACTAGAATTTTATGCCCGTCTTTTATGTCATGGAGGGCCGTGCGAGAGAACAGCCTATACCCAAAGTTATATTCAAAATCAGCTCCGTCTTCCCTTTGGACCACTATTCCTTTAGTGGTACGGCAATCTTCCTCACGGATTACTACATCCTGCGCTACGTCCACTAGGCGTCTCGTTAGATATCCGGCCTCAGCCGTTTTAAGGGCAGTATCCGCAAGTCCTTTTCTTGAACCGTGAGTGGAGATGAAATACTCCAGGGAGTTGTGCCCTTCCTTCAACGAAGTCCGAATGGGTAACTCTATATCCTCTCCCTTTGGATTGCGCACTACACCTTTAATACCAGACATCTGGTTAATAGGCGTCCAAGTGCCCCTCGCCTCTGAATCCACGATGATCCTTACCGATCCATGCTCCGGCAAGGATTTTGGCACCAGCTCCCTAATTTTGACGAATACATCTGTCCAGATATCAACGATACGCATCCTGCGTTCCTCCAAGGAGAGCAATCCCTCTGCGAAATGGCGATGCACTTCAGAAACCTTTTCTTCGGCCTCCTTCAAAATGGCTGGTTTCTCTTTGGGAACTATAAGGTCGCCCATGCCCCAGGTGATTCCTGAGCGAGTAGCAAACCTGAAACCCACTTCCTTGATGCGGTCGAGGATCTCTGCGGTGCCGAGAGATCCATATTTCCCAATCAACTTACGCACCAGTTTTTCTAGGGTTTTTTTCGTCAAAATACCGTTTTGAAATGGATAGTCTTTGGGTAAGGCTTCATTGAAGATCACTCTTCCGCAGGTGGTCTCAATAATCTCCTTGTCTATACGAACTTTGATGAGAGCATTCACGGCCAATTCTTCGCTTTCGTGTGCGAACTTTGCCTCCTGAACGTCGGCAAAGATTTTTCCCTCTCCCTTGGCTCCCTTAAGCGGCAATGTGAGGTAATAACATCCAAGAACAATGTCCTGCGTGGGGATGGTAATAGCGTCCCCCGAGGCGGGTTTCAATAAATTGAGAGTGGAGAGCATCAAAGTAGATGACTCAATTTGAGCCTCGTCGGAAAGAGGAAGATGCACGGCCATTTGGTCGCCGTCAAAGTCAGCGTTGAAAGCGGCGCATACCATAGGTGGCACCTGAATCGCCAGATCCTCAATCAAAATTGGCCTAAAAGCTTGAATAGAAAGACGGTGGAGAGTTGGCGCACGGTTCAGTAAGACTTTGCGGTTAGCTATAACCTCTTCTAAGATCTCCCAGATCTCAGGAGGAGCCTGTTCGATCAGCCTGTTTGACATCTTAATGTTGTGAGCGAGACCCCTCTCAAGGATTTTCGCTATTACAAAAGGACGAAAAAGTTCCAGGGCCATTATTTTAGGAATGCCACACTCATCAAGAGCTAGGTGAGGACCTACCACAATCACGCTACGGCCAGAGTAATCCACGCGTTTGCCTAGAAGATTTTGTCTAAACCTTCCCTGCTTTCCCTTCAACATGTCTGATAAGGATCTAAGTGGTCTCTTGGCGCCGGTACTTTGTCTTGCAGAAGCACGGGTGTTATCAATCAATGCATCTACCGCCTCTTGAAGCATGCGCTTTTCATTAATCATAATGACATCCGGCGCTCCGAGCTCAAGTAGTTTCTTCAAACGGTTGTTGCGGTTAATAACCCTTCTATATAGGTCGTTGAGATCAGAGGTGGCATATCTTCCACCATCAAGCGCTACCATAGGCCTTAAATCTGGAGGAATTATTGGTAAAACAGTTAAGACCATCCACTCTGGACGAATACTGTTGATGTTCATGGAACGCACCAACTTCAATCTCCTTAGAAGTTTCCTCGTACGCGTCGCATCTTTTGTATCAATCAACTCTTTATCAATAATCTTGGCTTCTTTAACTAAATCTATGCCTTCTAAGACTTTTCTCACGCCTTCACCTCCTGCGCCTACGCTGAAAACGTGGCTAAAGCGTCTACCAAATTTAATAAACTCCTGTTCTCCCAGAACGCGCCCTGGGCGAAGAGAGGCTAAGAAGTCCCTAGCCTCGTTTACGGCGGTCTTGAGTTCCGATCGCTTTACGTCAACCCCACTTTCCTTGCTCTGGAACTCTTTGTTAACATCCTCCATGGCTACCTTGCGCTTTTCGTCATCTACTTTCGTGACAATGTAGGCAGCGTAGTAGACTACTTTCTCGATTCTCTGAACCGATTCATCCAAAAGCAGTCCTATGCGTGAAGGAGTGCTGCGCAAAAACCAAGTGTGCATAACGGGAGCGGCCAGGGCGATATGTCCCATACGTTCACGGCGCACAATGGAGCGGGTTACCTCAACGCCACACTTATCACAAACCACGCCTTTATATCGTATTTTTCTATACTTGCCGCAGTAACATTCCCAATCCTTAGTGGGCCCGAAAATACGCTCAGAGAAAAGTCCTTCTTTTTCTGGGCGTTGGGTACGATAGTTAATGGTCTCGGGCTTGGTAACCTCACCATAGCTCCAAGCAAGAATATCCTCCGGGGAGGCAACTTTAATGCGCAAAGCTCCAAATTCGTGTCTGCTAGTTTGCATTTTCTTTCCCTCTTGTTTTCTCGACTGACAATCCCAACGCCTTGAGTTCATTAATCATCACGTTAAAGGCAGCCGGAATGTTCGGTTTCTTAATTTTCTCTCCTCTGATAATTGATTCGTAAACAGAAGATCTCCCCACAACGTCATCCGATTTCACCGTAGACATCTCTTGTAGAGTGTGGGTAGCTCCGTATCCCTCCAGCGCCCAAACCTCCATCTCTCCAAATCTCTGACCTCCCTGTTGAGCTTTTCCTCCTAGGGGTTGCTGGGTGATCAACGAGTACGGACCGATGGAGCGCATGTGGATTTTATCCGTCACTAGGTGGTTTAACTTCATCATATACATCACTCCCACCGTTACTTTGCGATCAAATGGCCTGCCAGTACGACCATCGTACAAAACAACCTGTCCGTCATCAGGAAGGCCGGCTGCCTTCAACTCGTTTTTGATCTCTTCTTCGGTTGCGCCGGAAAATACCGGAGTAACTGCTCTGTATCCTTGTTTCATGGCTGCCCACCCAAGGTGGGTCTCAAAAATTTGTCCGATATTCATACGCGATGCCACGCCTAAAGGATTCAAGATAATATCCACGGGCGTACCATCTTCAAGATAGGGCATGTCTTCTACGGGCCTAATTTGAGAAACCACCCCTTTGTTCCCGTGACGCCCTGCCATCTTATCTCCAGCCTGAATGTTCTTGATAGTTGCTACCTGTACGTGGATGCGTGAAATCACTCCCGGGTCAAGTTTGTCTCCCTTGTCTCTTGAGAAGATCTTTATACCAACCACCCT
>MHIS01000006.1:6307-6775 GCA_001817635.1 Candidatus Colwellbacteria bacterium GWA2_46_10 | reverse complement strand
TGAGGCAGATCCAAAGATGAATCTTTTACATCCCTGGCTTTCTCTCCGAAGATTGCGCGTAGCAATCTTTCCTCGGGAGTAAGCTCGCTTTCACCTTTTGGAGAAATTTTCCCTACTAATATATCTCCCCCCTCAACTTGGGCGCCGATACGGATGATACCCTCTTCATCGAGGTTTCCGAGTTGGGCATCGGGGATATTAGGAATGTCACAAGTAGTTAACTCCGGCCCGAGCTTTGTGTCCCTTACATCCGTATAAAAATCCTCTATATGGATAGAGCTATAAAGACCGTCCCTCTGGACTCTTTCTGAGAGAATAATGGCGTCCTCGAAGTTTGCTCCCTCCCAAGATACAAAAGCAACCACAAGGTTCTGACCTAGGGCCAAAGTACCATTGTCCGTTGATTGCCCATCGGCAAGAACTTCTCTTTTCTTCACCTTTTGGCCCTTTTTTACCAGGGGTATGTGA
>MHIS01000006.1:2195-6138 GCA_001817635.1 Candidatus Colwellbacteria bacterium GWA2_46_10 | reverse complement strand
CCGTTCCCACATACGGAGCATCCGGTCTGATGGATGGCACCGCCTGACGCTGCATGTTTGATGCCATCAGGGCGCGGTTAGCATCGTCGTGTTCCAAGAAGGGCACTAAGGCGGTAGCGGCGCTCACTAGTTGCTCGGGGGCCACCTCCACAAAATCGACGTCCTTGGCTTTGCATGTTCCAGGTTCTCCTCCAATACGAGCCTCTACAACATCTTCCATAATCATCCCCTTTTCATCAAAGTGGGTGTTCGCTGAAGCAATTTTGTACTGATTTTCTTCCCCGGCATCGAGCCATACAATTTTTTGAGTAAGTTTGCTCCCATCCACTTTTGCGTAGGGAGTTATGAGAAACCCAAACTCGTTGAGTTTTGCGTAGTTTGCAAGGCGGTTTACCAAACCGATATTGGCTCCCTCCGGAGTTTGAATGGGACAAATGCGCCCGTAGTATGAGCTGTGTACATCGCGCACTTCAATACCGGCGCGCTCACGAGTTAAACCTCCAGGACCAAGGGTAGTTAAAATACGTTTGTGCTCAACCGCATCCAACGGGTTCACCTGGCTCATAAATTGAGACATCTGAGAAGAGGCAAAAAACTCCTTGACCACAGCCACTAGGGGCCTTGGGTTAACTAAGGAGGTAGGAGTCGCCTCCGTGAGATCCATCGTGGACATACGATCTTGCGCAATACGCCTAATTCTCGCAAACCCCACGCGCATTCTATCTTTCAAAAACTCTCCCATTGGTCTTACTCGACGATTTTGAAGGTGATCTATATCGTCAGACTCTGCATCAAGCGCATCGTTAAGACGGAAGATCTCACTTACCACTGCTGCCATATCGCCCTTAGTGAGCAACGGCCCCTTGCTTTCAATCTTCAAACGCTTATTGACTTTGAACCTTCCCACATCCGAGAGGTCATACCTTTCTTCTTGAAAAAGCATTGAGTCAATTAACTTCTTCGCGTCTTCTGGAGTAGCCAAATCTCCGGGACGAATACGTCTATATATCTCCAAATACGAATTTTCTAAGTCTTCCGCGCTATCTTTCTTGAGGGTAGGCTCAATCTTTTCTCCAAAAGTTTTTTTGATTTCCTCTTGGGTAAAACCGAATATTCTAAGGAGGGTGGTTATGGGAACCTTGCGGTGACGGTCAATTTTTACGCCAATTGAGTAATCGGGATCGGTTTCAATTTCTAACCAGGTACCCCGATTCGGAATAACCTTGGCGCCGAAGAGTTTTCTTCCTCTATATAAGTTGTCTTTGAAATAAATTCCTGGGGAGCGTACCAGCTGGGAGATAACAACTCTTTCATGCCCACTAATAACAAAGGTGCCCTTCTCTGTCATAACCGGCATATCCCCAAGATATATTTCCTGTTCTTTTTTCTTACCGGTTGATTTGTCAGTCAAGCGTACCTTCACCCTCAGGGGGGCTTCATAGTTGACGCCCTTGAAGCGCGCCTCTTGCTCGGAGTGTTTTGGCTCGTCTAGATGATAGTCGAGAAAATGCAATTCTAACTCCTTGCCGGAATAGTCGGTTATCGGAGAGACCTCATCAAAGAGTTCTCTTAACCCCTTTTCAATAAACCACCTGTACGAATCGGTTTGAATAAACTGCAAGTCGGGCTGCTCGGTGAGAGCGCCTGGGTGAGAAGAAAATAATTTTATCGGTATGACTTGCTTTGAAATTTTATTTTTCGGCATAGATATCGACTTCCCTTATTAGGTGTGCGTCAAAACAAACAGGCCGTTCATCTCTCCGGCTTTGTTTATGGCAAATCTTATTCGCTTAGGTATTTAATAACATTCTGGTTATGTTCGTCAAGGGTCTTGCCGAATATCGTCTTTCCCGTTTCTGGATCAGAGACGTAGTAAAGATATGGGGAATTGGCCGGGTTGAGGGCTGCTTTTATGGCATCAAGACCCGGATTGCTAATAGGAGACGGGGGCAATCCCTGATGTAGGTAAGTGTTATACAGGGAATCTAGGGCTTTGTCTTCCTTGGTTACGGGTAGACACCCATCCCCGTTCTTTTCCTTGATGTAACAAAGAGTAGCGTCTATTTGCAAAGGTATCCCCATTTCTAGACGTTTTTTCAAGATTCCAGCCACTACCCTCATTTCATAGGGATCCTTGATCTCTTCCTGGATCAACGAAGCTAAGATGAGGACCTCCTCTAACTTAGGATCTTCCATAGATATTTCTAAGGTTTCCAGTTGGGCTTTGAGGTTGCCCAAAAATTTCTCTTTTACTACTTCAACTGTCGAGTCCAAGAAAAATTCGTAAGTGTCCGGGAACAGGTATCCCTCAAGGTCTTGAGGTAATTCACCATCAACCAAGACTCCTTCTTCTCCAAGGAATTTATTGATTTCCGTTACACTCCAACCCTCAGGAATAGTCACTATATCTCTGGGGTTCTCTGGAGGAGTAACCCGTTCAATCAAGCGCCAAGCGCCGAGTGTGCCCACCAACAAGAAGAGAGCTCCGATTATGGCTATATTTCTATGCACTATTCTCTAACTTTTCTGTCGCTTACCCCCTGAATTATACCCAAAAGTAAGGTGGTTGTAAGAAGGTTGCTGCCTCCGTAGCTTACCAAGGATAACCCCACGCCAACGACGGGGAGCATCCCTATCGCGGAACCAATGTTAATCACAAAATGGATGAGTAACATCAATGATGTCCCAAGGGAAATGAATTTTCCGAAATTGTTCCCGCATTCCATCCCGAGGACAAGGATGCGGTAGATCAGGAGCGCAAAAGCCAAAAGTAATAATATCCCTCCAAACAAACCCCACTCTTCAACAAAAGCAGAGAAGATAAAATCCGTGTGTGCCGCCGGGAGAAATCCCAAGTGGGCTTGAGTGCCTTGTCCAAACCCCTTACCCCAGATGCCGCCAGATCCTATAGCAATCTTCGATTGAATAGTGCTGTAGCTTATTCCTAAAGGATCCACCTCTGGAGAAAAAAGGGCTTTGATACGCGCCTTCTGATATCCCTCCAGCATAAAGTTCCATCCAATAAAGCTCACAATTATTAAAATCAACAAAGCAATGAGGAGGTGTTTGCGCCTAATTCCGGAGACCAAAAGAAAGCCAAACCAAATCCCAAAAATTACCAAAGCCGTTCCTAGGTCTGGCTGGAGTAGGATAAGAAGGAATGGAACCAACGCATAAATGAAAGAAGAGAGGATCACGCGTACCCTGCCGATAGCTATGTGTCTCACCGCAAAGAAACTCGAGAGGAGAATAATCAGCGCTGCCTTCATAAACTCGGAAGGCTGAATCTGGAAAGTGCCCAATGTAATCCAACTCCTCGCTCCTCCAATGACCGGCGCCACAAAATACGTGACCACTAGTAGAAGAAGAACTAAAAAGTAGAAGCTTGAGAACACCCACCTGTAGCTAAGTAGTGCTTTGATGTTGAAAAGTGGCAATCCCACAAGTAAAAAGATTGCTGGTATCAACCAGACTAACTGTTTCACCACTAAATCTCCTCCCGAGGAAGCCAGAACGAGAAGGCCCATCACAATAAGCGCTCCGGCGGGGAGAAGCAGTTTTAAATCAAGTTTAGTTCCAATAACGCCACCCATACATTAGATAGTCCTCCAGGAAATTTCCGTTTGTTCTGGATCCACAAAAAGATCATTGCGAGGAACTGAGATGGAAAAGTCTCTTTCTTCAAAGGCTTTTAGGTTGCTTATCAACGTTGTCCCCACATTAGCCAGGTCTCTTTCTTTGGTAAGGAAAAGCGCCGTCAATACTACTTGCGAAAGCTCAACTCCAGAATCGTTGACTATCAGTCCCCCTACTTGAATCATTTCTTCTGGAAAAGTAGTTTCCAGACTCTTAATCCTAAGATTATAACTTAGGAGATCTACCTTGGGGACAAATTCAAAATCGCCTAGACTAAAGGTTGCCTCCCCGATATTGTTTTCCTTTA
>MHIS01000006.1:0-2187 GCA_001817635.1 Candidatus Colwellbacteria bacterium GWA2_46_10 | reverse complement strand
CCTACTGCCGCTATATATTTCTCCTCGCCAGGTGCAATGTTTAGCTTGCCCTCTACTACCTCAATCAATTCCCCCAGCACGCCTGTAACCTGGAATTTGTAGGGAGCCCCCAGAACTCCAAAGTTTTTGCTTGGGTTTTCCACCTTCACTAACAAGCTGGATCTGTCCCCCACCCCTAATATCTCCACCCCTCCAATCTTGAGGCGCAAATCTTTAAGTTCACAATCCGCACAGGGACCGCCACAATCAACCTCCGTCTCGTTCTGATTTTGGATACCGTCAGTACAAGTCGGAGCTGGGAAGATCATTGGGTACACAAATGGGGATGCTGCGGCAGCTAGGATTACAAAATAGAGTAACCCGTAGAGCAATTTTTTAGGCATTCTCTTCACTTTTTCTATTGTATACAAAAACCAAAAGCCCGCTAGAGCGGGCATTTGCTATCAGAAACTTCTATATGCCGGCGAAGCCTACTTTCGCATAAACTATCATCGGCACCGGATACTTTCACTTCCGAGTTCGGAATGGTATCGGGTGGTACATGTCCGGTTAAATCACCAGCAAATAGAAGCCCCTGAAACTTATCAGACGCTTAAGTGGCCAATTTCTCCTTAACCCCTCTTTTTTATAAAAAGAGGCAACGGTCTATTAGTACTCCTTGGCTGAATACCTTGCGGCACTTACACCTAGAGCCTATCAACCCGGTAGTCTTCCGGGGACCTAAACCTAATCTTGGGCGCGGCTTCGCGCTTAGATGCCTTCAGCGCTTATCCAACACAAACTTAGCTACCCAGCGCTTCAGTTGGTACCAAAGCTGGTAGACCAGAGGTTCGCTCAACCCGGTCCTCTCGTCACGTATCCCCCTATTTCTAGGAGCGTAGACTATATCTTCACCTCCCCATGGAGGTGGTGGCATGTTACCTACAGGAATCGCTGCATATACAGTTCGAATGTCCTATAAGTCCATCTGCAACTAGCAGATGAGTCGTTACGGGGTCAAACCTAAAAGTCTATTTAGATCGACTTCCCACGGTATTACCTTAAAGAGGATTATGGTTCTCAAGCGAACCACGCCCTGCTGGAACCGACAGCGGGTATAGTTCTCGAACCATAATCGTATGAAGGCTTCACCGTTATAAGCCACATTGTCATCGTAGATCGCTCTACGAAGTAGCAATTACTTACTAGGGTCAAATTCCCTCAAGTTCTCCACGCCTGTAGTAGATAAAGACCAACCTGTCTCACGACGGTCTAAACCCAGCTCGCGTACCGCTTTAATTGGCGAACAGCCAAACCCTTGGGAGCTTCTTCACCCCCAGGATGCGATGAGCCGACATCGCTGTCGATTTTGCTGCCATTACTGGCAGGATCGGACTATATCTTCACCCTGCGGTCTGTATAAACACAGGGGATCGGCGTGTAGTCTCTACGGGGTCATAACCCAATTTGTACTTCATGGATGGAATCACATAGGGTCCTATCATCTCTGCTAATCTTGGTAAAGACTGCTTTAGAAACCTAATGCGATGATACTGCTTATCGCGGTTGAGCCGTGCGTGTAATCCTAACTCCAACAACGAGTTAAGAAGTATTTCTTGACTCATCGAGTCAAACTGCTGTGTATTTAGGTATACATCAGCATTGCCGCACAAACTACCATCGTCCATGAACCAAATTGCCAACGTTACTGGATCTAACTTAAGATCTTTTGGCACACACTTGCCTCTATCTCCATACCAATGATGAACTAATTCTGTCATCTCCGGCATCTGCCGAGTATAGAAGCGGTAGGCAACTCTTTTACCGTTGCTCTTACGTGCCTTGGGTCTACTTCCTGAGATATTCTCTAATATAGAGTACTTCCAATCCACGTAAGCACGTTGCTTAAATGAGTGGTTAATCTCTAGAAAGGCATTTTTCCTGCCGGATATTCGGCGTAGATAGCCGTCACCAAGCAGTGATCCTTTAAGTACAGACTGTTGGAATTGGGTTAGACTTCCCACGGTATTGCCCACACATATATTCTACCATCCATGGTAGCGCTAGTATGTGGGTTTCACCGTTATAGCCAATTTATTTTTGTACAGGATTACTCCTGTAGGCACCCCGATTAAACTGTTGCGAGCAACAATTAAGTTAAGGTGCCGAACCTTGCCGTCGCTGTGGACGCTCGGGCAAGACTAGCCT
>MHIS01000005.1:16738-20682 GCA_001817635.1 Candidatus Colwellbacteria bacterium GWA2_46_10 | reverse complement strand
TTCCTCGGAAGATCCCTGGAACCATGGGAACGATCCCCGCGATCGGTCTGTGGTGGCTCATGGCTGTCGCACTCAGCTGGAGCACGGAAGCCATGATTTGGACAACTGCCCTCTTGTTCATCCTGGGCTTGCCGATCGTCCACTACGCCTCTGATGGAATCGGCGTGTACGACGATGGACGAATCACGTGGGACGAGATTGTCGGCTACTTCTGTGCCGCTCTCTTCGCTCCAAGCGGATTCGGCTGGTTGTTGTTAGCCTTCGTCCTATTTCGTTACTTCGACATGTTGAAGCCGTGGCCCGTGAACCGGTTCGACATACGGCACGGCGTCTTCTGGGTCATGGTTGATGATGTCATCGGTGGAGTACTTGCGGGACTTTTGCTGTGGTGGTTTGCCACTGAATGGCGGATCGCCTTGACGGCCCTCGGCGGTCATCTGACCCTGATGCTTCTGGGACGCCTGATCCTGCGCTATGACCGCAAGCAGCGTGGGATTCCGTTCCCAAGCATCGGAAAGGCGCTTGGCAATCCCCAGTCGGCCTGGGAATGATCCCCTACCCCGTCTTCGACGGCGAAGCACTATCCGTGCTCGTTGTTGGAGTGCGGGGTGTTTTCGTTATGGATACTTAATAGGTTCTTAGACCACTCAATACTCCTAATCGTTGGTTGCCCTCTCCGAGCACCCATAAGCTACGCGGAAAGCGACTTAACCGATTCAACTACTTCCGGTAGCTGTGTGCAAGATTTTTCATCATCAATAGGACCAGAAAAGTGTCCCATATTGTGTTTTATAATTACCTTAGCCTTAAGTTTATCTTTAAATACGTCTGCATTGTCTAAGCTTACATACGGGTCATCGTCTGAGTGGATTGCCACAAAACCCCTTTTAACTCTATTTCTTACCTTTTGATAATCTATCGATGTTTCGAAATAGTTCTCAAGCTCTTTATACCCGATATGGTCTACAAAACCCGCTACCATTACTACCCCACCCACCTCCTGTTTCTCAGCCAAGGTCTCTAGATACCTAAGGATAGTGATACATCCCACACTATGACCAATAAGGTATAAATCCTCATCGGGTTCCCCTATCTGGTCAGCTAGAAATGGAACCCAATCTTTCTGAGTGGGAGCTTCGGTATGAGGAAATACAGGAACTTTCACCTCAAATCTCAGCTTTTCTAACTGTTCCTTCGCATCCGGATACCAACAGTAGTTTGGGTGTCCTTCCCAGCAGTGGACTATGATTGCTCTTTTCATGCGGTTATCTTAGCAAACATGACCTCTATCGGGCTAGCTTGAATTGGCTGACCTCCCCGAGCTGGAACAGTATGGGGTTAAGCTCTGTTCACTCCGTTTGGCTTTCTTTTAGCTTACCGAAGTGACCCGTCTCGTGCGGAGTAACCTCGCACGACTTGACGACCCTTCCGATCTGGAAATGAAGAGGTTGATTATTCTCTCATAAGTATCGTATCTTTTTTTAGCCACGTCCGACTTCTTCGCTACGTATTTACCACTACCGACACTGATTTTTTTAAATCTCATTTTCATAAAGAGCGCCGCTAAAGGTATCACAACATCTAATCCATACCTTTCTTTCCATGTGAGGAATAACCCTACGCTTTTATTTTGTAACACCCTTCTTAGGCTGGCCATTTTATAAAGTTGACTGCCGACAGAAGATGGATCGAAATCGTCTGGAGTAAAATGTTTCTTCATGATTTTCAAAATCTTCTCCCTTCTTTCAAATTCATGATTAGTTTTATTGCATGCTTTCATTCTCTTTAGCTCCTGTTTTTTATAGGTTCTACTTCCGACTACCATATCAAAGGAGGGGTTACTTAGATTGCCTTGTGGGATACAACCGAGTAATTTACTTATAGCAGCTTCTTGGTCATAATCTTTGTCTAAATCAGTTTTTAGGACATAGTGTGCGTCTTCTTCTGATCTCAATACCTTTTTATAGGTATCCTTTAAGGTTTCTACTAGCCCCCTATTCTTGTTATTTTTAAGAACTTCGACGTCTAATCCACACTCCGACTGCCATTTCTTCATGATTAAGTGAGTATTGTCTGTGCTCCCATCACTTATCACATATATTCTGAAACAGAATCGGTTAGAGAATTTACTGACGGTACGTTTTACTTTGTCTAGAGTCTCCTTAAGCTCCTTCGCCAAATTCAAGGCTGGTAAAACTAAAATAATTTTCGGCTTTGTCATAGATTGTAAAAACGTTCCTCGGTCTAACACTAGATAGCTGACCTCCTCGAGCTAAAGCTCCCGAGGTTCCTATTTAAAATCTTCGGGTGGATCATTGTATGCCTCTGCGCTGGATTTCTTAAATGCCAATTCCCCTCCTCCGTCTCTCTGTAAAACAAATTCTAAATACTGTTCGCGCCTCGCGCTTTCTTTAGCTATTTCTTCCTCACTAGGAAACACGCTACTCTTTTCATAGAGATACGAAACGCTCATGATTTTTACGACCTGTCTAATATCAGATTTATCCATTCAGACCAGTTTTATGATACCACTTCGACGCTCCTCGTGCGCGATAACTTATCACGAGGTGGCTGCCGGGCTAGGGCTCGAACCTAGATGACGTGATTCAGAGTCACGTATCCTACCATTAGATGACCCGGCAATTACATATCAATTCTACCCTTCTACGAGATCTTTTAAAATGAAACACCCCCTGACGGGGGCGTTTCATGGTCGTCCACCGAAAGACGGATCCTTCAGTGAACTTTCGTCATTATATCCACCCACAAATGCCTGTCAAGCTCCCCTTTGTGATATATTCAAAGCATGAATCAAAGAGCTTTATTTTGGGTCAGCGTGGTGGTGGCTATAGGGGTTTTGTTCTTTGTCGGTTTTAGCAATTTTCTCCTAGAAAAGAGCAAAACTGGAGAAGAGATCCCGGCTGCAACTGATGATGAGGCTATGGCTGTGGACGCGATTTGGACTAATATGGTTGGCTCTTGGGAGAGTCTGGATGATGGTAAGTACGTTATGGTTCTTAAGGAAGACAATACCTACGAGGAGTTATATGATAGTGAACTAAAAAGTGCAGGCACTTGGTTGCTTTTTGCGGATCCTGCTGAGCAAGGGTTAGACATAGAGACTAATTTCGAAAACAGCGTTTTCATGGAGAAAAAGGACGGGGCTACCGGAGGGCTTTTCTACTACAACGTAGCGGTTGCCAACGGAGAAGAACTCACTATTACCTACCTTCAGGGCGGTGTTTTGCGCTTCAAGCGCGTTAACTAGATCTTAGTCGGGCAAGATCGCCGAAACCAGAGAGAGGATTAGCCCTAAAAGTAACGCCCACCAAAAGCTTGCTACAAAAAAGCCTGGCACAAGGTAGGCGGTAAGGAGCACTAACCCTGCGTTTATCACCAAAGTAAATAAACCCATAGAGAGAAAGTTAATGGGTAAGGTTAGCAAAACGAGTATTGGTTTCAAAATGGCGTTGGCTAGCCCGAGCACCAGAGCGGCAGTTAGAGCGGCCATAAAATTACTGACCGATACTCCCGGGAGCAAGTATGCAGAAGCGAAGATAACCAGCGTTGATATTATCCAGCTAATTAGTATCGGCATCGGTTTGATCAACTGCTTTAGTGTATGCGCAGTAGTCGCAATCTTCTCCAGATTGAGGAATCTTGTTCGAATCCAAAGTCTTCTTGATCTTCAATAGTGTTTCCTCTATCCAAGAATCATTTCCTTTGTACGGGATAAGCTTCACATCGAACTCCAATTTTCCATCAAAGGCTTCTCTGTCGGTCTTCCCATTCACATATACAAAATATCCCATATCAGAAACATCAAATCCGTTTTGACGTAAAAGCCACTGATAGAACTCCATCTGGCGTTTGTATCCGTCTTGCCACTCGGCATCCAAAGACACCTCCCCATCTTTAGCAGTGGCTTTGTAGTCGACAACCAT
>MHIS01000005.1:15716-16730 GCA_001817635.1 Candidatus Colwellbacteria bacterium GWA2_46_10 | reverse complement strand
CATCTGGGTTTACCCACACGTCATCGATAGCTCCGGTCAACATCAAGCCCGTTGGTTCGTGTAGATATTGCACCCCCACGAATGTATCCCTCCATTTATCCAAATCCGGGTGTTCATAGGGGATGGCGTCTAGTCCGTATTCCTCCATCAAGGGATGCGCTTCCTGTTTGGTTCTGTGAATATCAAATTCTTTCTTTAAAAGGGTGTCTACGGCAGAGTTAAGGCTGAAGGGATATCCGGGAGGCCTCCCCACTCCCAACTTCCGATCCAGGTAAAAACACTTGGGGCACTCAATGAAGAGGTCCACTTTGCTTCTGGAAAGCTTGAAGGGCTTCTCTTGCCCGTAGATGTTACGGGTGCGCTTTGGATTGTAGTATTTAGACATATAGATAGAAGTATATAGAGAGAGTCATAAAACCAAAAGGGGCTATCTAAACCGAAGTTTCGATAACCCCTTTTGGAGGCAATTCGTAAGCCGGATTCTGTCGTGAACAACAATCTATCTGCGACCATCGGTTGCCCTCAGGTTCTTGCGGCACTCTCTATTGCTAGAGCTCGGCCTTGCACTCAGGTAAGGATTTTGCCGTTTCATCCTGGTTTTCTATCCCTATAACCAGGTAGAGCCATCTACGTTGGGACGGGGCTCCCCTTGTCCTTGCGGACTCAGGCGTTACTGCTCGCACCTCTGTACTTGCGTACGACGGGCGTTACCCGCTACCACTCGTCAATAAATTGACGTGAGTGTCCGGACTTTCCTCTTGGCGGGACTCTAAAGTAATGTGCGATCGTTCCTGTGCGGACGAGTCCTCGCAAAGCTGTTGTTTGGATTACCTCCAAGCGGATTTATATCACTAAAGCCCTAGCGTGTCCAGAGCTTTGTTGACCATCCTGTCGGCATTTTTGTTCTTATCTCTAGTGACGTGGATGAATTTAACCTTTTTAAAATCCTGCTTGAGATTCCAGATGTCTATGAAAAGCGGCTGCAACCCCTTGTCTTTGATCTTGAACTCACCG
>MHIS01000005.1:10274-15701 GCA_001817635.1 Candidatus Colwellbacteria bacterium GWA2_46_10 | reverse complement strand
GGTATTGCCGATAGATTCTCCATATTCTTTTTCTCCGACCACCGCTCCGATAGCGGCTGGTCCGGGATTGCCTCTCGACCCCCCGTCGGTGTGTATAAGGAAACTACTTTTTTTCATATAGTTTTACTAACTCCATAAAGACCATGTAGGCACTTCTTGCATCGTCTATGGCTCTGTGATGCGTACCCATGTTGATTCCGAAATGATTTGATAATTCCTTGAGGGAAAGCCTGGGAAATTCAGCCTTATCGCCGAGGAGAAGCCATCCAAGAGAAAATGTATCCAGGCCTTTGTAGAAATATGTTGGCTGGAATCCGTGTTTCTCGAGAGCATTTTGCACATGCATCCAGTCGAAGGGTAAATTATGAGCCACTAAAATAGTATCCTCGGCAAAATCTAAGAACTTAAGGAGCCCTTCTCTTAGGTTCATGCCTTCCTTCTCCCATTCCGCTTCGTTGTAACCGACAACCTCCAGGGCCTCGGGGGAGGCGTTTTCTATATGCTGGGGTTTGATCTTTATATCCACCTCACTTAGCTTTTCAAAAGTATTTGCCTTGGCCCTAACGGCCCCTATCTCCAACAACTCTTTGTTTAGTTCAAAGCCGGTGGTCTCAGTATCAAAAAAACAAAGATCGCGCTCGTTAACGGGAATTTCAAAATGCTTGTATTTAATTTCCATATTCTTTATTTAATAGCTTCTAGGGCGGGAAGTTTGGCTCCAGATAGGTATGTTAGCATGGCTCCCCCTCCGCCCGAAATAAAGAGGTTTTTCCTAAGCTTTCTAGGCAGGGGTATGGCGGCAAGAGTATCTCCCCCGCCTATCAGTATATTAGCCCCTTTTTGGGCCAAAATTGCCCTATATAGGGCCTTTGTCCCCCTATCAAAGGGTTTATCCTCGAACTTCCCCATAGGGCCATTCCAGACTATAGTTCCCGCCCCCTGGATGATCTTCGTATAGAGCTTGATGGTCTCTGGCCCGATATCCAAAATGGCCTCTTTTTTGACCTCCCAATCTATGGGTGTAACGAGCTTTTCTTCCATTGCGAACCGTTTGATCTGAGAGAATGTACCTTGATCGTATAAAGATTTTCCGATATGTACTCCCCTAGCCTTTAACACAGTATTGGCCGGAGCGCCTCCAAGGAGAATGGAGTTTGCTTTGGGCAGGAAGTTTTTGACTACACCCAGTTTGTCTTTTATCTTTGCGCCACCGATCACCAGCACAATGGGTTTGCGGGGGTGGCGCATAACCTTATCTAACTTTTCAAGCTCCATTTTAAAGTTTGGCCCTACTGAGCTTGGTAGAAGTTTGGGCAGTTCGAAGTTAGAGGTATTTTTGTGATGGCTGGTTGGGAAATCGTCATTAATAAATCTATCGCCAAGTGTAGCTAGAGATTTTGCCAAACTTTTATCGGCTCCAAACTCTCCTTTGAGAAATCTTAAGTTTTCTAGAAGAAAGACACTACCATTTGGACTTTGCACTATGCGCTTTGCAATCTTTGGGAAATCAAAGCTGTTTATGAAAACAACCCTTTTACCCAGTCCCTTAGAGAGTGGGCTTACGAAATGCTTTAAGCTAAGTTTCTTATCCCTCCCGCTAGGCCTGCCTCGATGAGCCAGGATAACAACCCTATTACTTCTTTTAGATACAAGGCGGATACCCTTAAGAGTGTTTTGAAAACGTAAATTCCCTCCGATGTTTGAGGCGTTGATATCTAGGTTAACTCGTAACAAATAGGTCATCAGATCATTATAAAACATTTAGACCCCCCAGTGGGGGCTGGGGGGTCTAAATATAGGCTCAGGATATTCCTTAGCCGACATCATCGTTAAGGAATTCACTTCACTCGGTCGCTATTCTACCTTAAAACTCAGCAAAAATCAAGAGGCTTTCTTGAAAACAACAAGTTTGTATCCGAGAAAGTTCCAGGCCATAGCTAGGAAAGTAGCCGCTAGGGCCGAGAGGTTTGCCCAAGTTACCGGGTTGAGGCCAAAGAGAGGTTGGATGTAATTAACCATAAGGGAAGCGGAGCCCACGTTGATCCCTAAACCCACGACGCTCACAGCTAAAAACTCAACGAACTCCGCCTTGTTTCCGCTCTTTGTCTCGAAAGTCCAGTGCTTGTTCCAAAAATAGCTGTTTACTACTGCCGTCGAGAAAGAAAAGGCTTTAAAGGCGGAAAATCCGACACCCGTAGCTATGCCCGTGACGGCTATCAACAAATTGAGTACCGCAAAGTCGAGAAAGGTGTTTAATCCTCCGACCACAATGAATTTAGCTATTTGCCAGAAAACTTTAACGTAGCGACTCAAGAAACGCAGGGTGGCGAGACCGATCAAAGTAAGAGCGGCAAGGACCAAAGAGATCAGAAAACGAGTGCCCAAACTATATTCCAACAGTATGTTATTTACGGTGGGAAACGATAGAACGCCGACTAAAATGGCTGATAAGAGACTTAGTCCAAGATCTTTCTTATTCATACTAAAGATATGATTTGTTTAAATTTCTCAGCGTTAAGACTAGCTTTGCCTACGAGTACCCCATCTATTATACCTCTCGAAAGAAAATCCTTGGCTCTTTTGCTATCCACCGATCCACCGTAGAGAACTGGGACTTTATCGAAACCCATCTTAGATGATTCATCTTTAATGTAACGGATCATGATAGAGGCTTCCTCTGGTGTATCAACAAGATTTGTATTAGAGGTAGAAATAGACCATACGGGCTCATAGGCTACAATCAAATTCTCTCCCCCACTTACACCGTCCAAATCTCTCTTCAATTGTTCGAGTACGAATGCACGCGTTTTAACTTCGCCTTGCTTATGAATGTCTAGATCCTCACCCACGCACAATATCACTTTCAACTTCGCGGCAAGAGCCGCCTTAACCTTCAAATTTACCAGCTCATCGGTTTCTTTTAGCTCCTCTCTGCGAGAGCTGTGCCCCACAATGACGTAGAGCACTCCGATCTGCTTGAGTTGTACCGCCGAAGCCTCACCGGTCACGGCAGCGGCATCTTTCCAAAAAAGATCCTGAGCCCCCAAAGAAGCTTTCTTGATAGTCTCCCCTACTTGCATGAGAAAGATGTCGGGCGGACAAAGTACTGCTCCTTCTACGTCAGTAGCCTTGGCTAGCCTTACTGCTTCAATAGCCGTAGCTGGATTCAATTTCCAATTACCAATAACCAGCTTCTTCATTTCTTTTTCCCAAAATGACTCTTCAGCCCCCAAACGATACCCAAAATCAACAATACAGCTATCACCAAATCAAACTTTCTGAAAATTGGTTCGATGATCTCCCAATTTTCTCCCCAATAGATCCCCGGGTACACGAGAAGAGCTGACCAGATAAAGGACCCTATGAACGTGAACAAAGAGAACTTCCAGATAGGTACTTTGAATAGTCCCGCCGGAAAAGAGATAAAGGTACGCACTATGGGCATCATTCTGCTCCAAAAAGCCGCAACCACCCCATACTTATTCACCCACGCTTTAGCTTGGTCGAAATGACGGTTGTGTTCCACCCAACCTTTGAAATATCCAGCGATGTAGTAGGAAGTTAGAGAACCGGTGAGATTTCCTAAGGCTCCTAGGAAGACAACCGTCCAGAAGTCAAAAACTCCGGTTGAAACCAGAAACCCGGAGAAAGGCATAATGATCTCGGAGGGAATCGGGATGTTAGCGCTTTCAAGAGCCATCAAAAAAAAGACACCCCAATAACCCCATGTTTCTATGATGTTCAAAACGAAAAGAGAGATAGCCTGTAGGATATCAGCTATCATTTGCTATTTAGTATTTTGACCGCATCCTCAGGCAGGACGGAGTTTATTTCGATACCGGTTGTAAACTCAAACCCCCCGGACACTCCCAAGCGCGGAGTTATCTCCCTCGGTATTACCTGAACGTGCCAATGGTAAAAACTGTAAAGCTTTTTGTGTTTTACGGGGGAAGTGTGGATATACAAATTATAGTTAACATTTTTTGATACTTTCTCTAGCTTCCCCAGTGCCGCTTGAAGACTTTTCATCACGGAATGGACCTCGTATTCACTAGAATCCTCAAAGTAGGGAGAGTGAGCCCTAGGAGATACTCTGAATTCAAAGGGTTCTTTGGGAGCGTAGGGAGCAAAGGCGATGGATAATTCGTCTTCGTGAAGAATGCGGTGGTCTTCTCTGGCTACTTCTATTTGATCACAATGCACGCACTTTTTACTTTTACGGTGGAATTTCCTGGAGTTGCTCAAAGATCTCTCAGCCGCCGGAGGAAGTATGGGAGTGGAGAGGATTTGGTAGTGGGGATGGTAGATACTGGCTCCAGTTTTGGGACCCCAGTTTTGGAATATTGATATGTAAGCAGTATTTTTATCTTTTGCGATATGTTTGTAACGCTCACGGAATGCGTTAAAGAGCATGTTGGCGTCAACGATAGAGAGTTTTGTAAAGTTTGCGTCGTGATCTTTTGTGATAATGAGCTCATGGTGGCCGTAGCCCTCTATGTAGCTGTAGGATCTATGCTTGTATATTTTTGCCTTATCGCTTCTATCGGATACTACCGGATACTTGTTAGGAACGATTTGTATGCGCCACTTCTTTAGATCCGGATACGAAGCAATGATCCCTCCCCCACCCGCCTTCTCGGGAGTTTCAAAGATACATTTTGACTTGGAAGCTCTTTGGATTTTCTCTCCGGAGCGAAATTGATCAGGCCGCGTACCTCTTTTGGGAGAGAAAAGCACCCAATCTCCTGAGGTTAGATCCTGACGCAGTTGAGGCTGATGATTAAGGGGTTTCTTCACCGTTTAGAATTCTGTTCTCATAGTACCACCTCAAAACATCCCTTGCTATTGGAACGGCATTCAAGCTTCCCTCCTTAGCGTCTTCAACCAAAACGAGGATGGCTATCTCCGGTGCGGAGTTCTCATCCTTGGCAGCGTATCCCACAAACAACGCGTTAGTCTTGGTATTACTGGCAACTTGAGCGCTTCCTGTTTTGGCTCCAATCGACATCGGGATATCGATCAATGAATAGCCCGTGCCGTAGTCTTTGGTGACGGCATCCCTCATTCCTTGGCGCACATCCCCCAGAGCATCTGCCATATCGGTTATATCCAACATGACTTTCGGTGCTTGTTGTAGAAGAAGGTGTGGAACGTAAGCGATGCCTCCGTTTGCAATGGCGGCTATGGATGAGAGCAACCTCGTGGGGCTGATTACCAAATCTCCCTGGCCGATCGAAGTGTTGTATGTATCCCCTATCCTCCAGATGTCGCCAGTACGGTCCTCTTTTTCTTGAGGCGTAGGCAAGAAACCAGAAGACTCTCCGGGGATATCTATACCCGTACTTTTATCGAGCCCAAACTTCTCCCAATATTTATGGAGTCTTTCAATACCCAACCCCTCTTGGTCCTGAAAACCGCCGCCGATGA
>MHIS01000005.1:6768-10143 GCA_001817635.1 Candidatus Colwellbacteria bacterium GWA2_46_10 | reverse complement strand
TAAAATTGATCAGTTGGTTTCACGATCCCCTCGTGCAATGCGGCGGTTGCGTGTAAAGGCTTGATAGTAGATCCGGGGTTGTACACGCCGGAAACCACGCGGTTAAACAACGGTCTATCGGAACTGTTTAGATATTTAGCAACGTTGTTCCCGTCATACGATGGAAAACTAAGGAGAGAAAGCACTTCACCGTTCCGGGGGTCGATAATTAAACCGGCTCCGGACGTTCTTCCCAGGCTGGTTAACCCCGAGAGCATTCTGGAGTAGAAATATTCCTGGAGTTCCTCGTCAATAGTGGTTTTGAGCTCCCCTCCCGGTATAGGTTCTTTGGTTCTTGCTACTTCCCCTAATTCTCCGGATGAGTCACTAAGTACTGTCACCCGGCCATTTTCTCCTCTTAGGATCGGGTCGTAGTAGGCTTCGAGCCCACTTCTTCCTATGGAATCATTCAAAACCAAACCCGAATTGTGTTCCAGGTCTTCTTCGGAAACTAAACCGGTATACCCCACGACATGGGAGAAGGCAGGATTGAAATATTCTCTCTTGAAACTCGCCTCTACGTTCAAAGATTTGAGTCCAAGACTTTCAACAGCTATCACTTGCTCTCTAGTCACTTCGGTCGCGATTATAATGTCGTTTACATCTTCTAAATCTGTGCCTTGAATTAACTTGACTACTTTTTCCTCTTCAACCCCCAATATATTTTTAGCGGTGTCTAACACGGATGCCTCCTCGTGGTCTTTAATCATTTGGTCTACATCCAAGAACACACTAAAAATAGGTTGGTTTTTTACTAGAGGGGTCCCGTTCCTGTCGGTAATTACTCCCCTTGGAGCAATAAGCGGGATTATTTGGTGTAAATTGTCTTCGCTGCGCAACTTGTACGCCGTGCCCTTTACTCCCGACATAAAACTCACTCTGAACAAAACGATCGAGAAGATAACGATGCTCCCTATCATCACCCAATAAAAGACACTTTTACTGATAGGGCTTTCTACTAAGTTAAACTCGGACCCCGAGAGAGTATCAGAGATGACTTCGTCCAAGTCGATTGTGCGTTTTCTATATCTATTTCTCGCCATACTACTTAGAGTATTTTACCCCAGAGAGGGTAAAGATGAGCACCAGGATCCCTAAGAGACTTAAATTGTAGAGGGCCTCCATCAAAAAAACGCTAAGTTGAAAACCACCTACATCTATCAACAAAGTGCCAATAACTAAGGCGGAAGCGCTGTTGGCGATCTCTCTCCAAGGCAGAAAGTCGATCAAAGCCAACGCCAAGAAGAAGATGGACATAATAAGAATTGTTTTTAACCCTAAGCCCGGTTCAATGATCAAGGTTGCTATGGCTAAGAGCACTAGAATGGCCCTCTTAAGCCAATCTTTTTCCAAGAGCCCGAAAGCCAGTATCACCACTAAAACTAAATTCGGCTTCACGCCCAGAATGGCAAAGTTGCTATTTTGGATGAACGCACTCAAGAATACGGCCACTAAACTAGTGCAGAATACTAACATTCCTAAGGGCTTTGATTTCAAAGCTTGCTTCCAGGGTAGCGCTCTTGAAGACGGATCCCCCCTTAGTGTCAATCACTTTGATCTGGCCGAGCTCTAATCCATAGGGAAATTCTGGACTTGCTGTTACCACCCTATCCCCCACCTCAATATTTGCATCCCCTGGGATGAACTCCAAAGTGAGCTCATTTCCTCCCCGCATGAGAGCGTCAACGGAACCAGTTCCTATGCGCACCGCAGTTTCAAAATTTGGATCAAATATAGTGGTAACCACGCTGTTTTTTGCAGTTACTTCCCTAACTTGTCCAACGATAATGTTGTTCCCGTAGGCTACTACGTCCCCAACCGCAACGCCCTCATTGGTTCCCCAAGAGATGACAATTTCACTTTTGTTGTTGAAGGGATAGCTTGAGTAAACAATGGCTGAATCTTGAGGAACGATAGCCTCCTTGAAAAGTTGCGCTTTCAAGTTGGCATTTTCCTGTTGAAGAAGCAGTATCTGCCTTTGGAATTCGTCGTTTGGAGCAAAGGCGCCTAGAACACTAGCCACACTTTTGTTAAGGGAAATTTTGAAATCAAAAAATAGGTTAGCCGCGAGGATAACGAAGACGAGCAATATGATAGCGATGATTAAGATATAACGCTCCCTTCTCATAAGTTAACTAGCTTAGGTTTTTCTTGGTTTGACAAAATAGTCTCGTATCTTTTTGTATCTTCAATAATGATGCCAAGACCCCTAACCACACAGGTCAAAGGATCATCAACCATCCTTGTCTCTACCTGCAATTCTCTTTCTAGATATTCATCTAAGCCTCTTAGGAGAGAACCCCCTCCGGAGAGATAAATTCCTCTTTCTAAAATGTCTCCAACAAGCTCGGGCGGGGCATCTTCAAGGATAGATTTGATGACATCAGCTATCGCTTTGAGCGACTTTTGAAGAGCCGTTTTCACTTGAGCGGTACGCACAATGATCTCTTTAGGTAAACCGGTAGAAACGTCCCTTCCCCGCACAGCCATTTCCAGCTTCTCTTCCGTCGAGACAGCGGAACCCACATTGATCTTCAAAGCCTCGGCGGTTGGCTCACCTATCAAAAGTTTGTATTCACTTTTAATAAAGCGGGAGATGTCTTCATTGAATCTTTGTCCGGCGATCTTGAGACTCCTGGAGATAACGGCTCCTCCGATTGAGATAATGGAGATCTCGGTAGTGCCACCTCCAATATCAACTATCATATTGGCTGTTGGCTCTTCAATGGGCAGTCGAGTGCCGATGGCGGAAGCAATGGGTTCCTCAACCAAGAGAACCTTTGATGCTCCGGCTGAAACTACCGCATCCTCAACGGATTTGCGCTCTACCTCGGTCAGATTGGTTGGAATGCTCACCGCTGCCGTACGGTATCGAGAAAAGAGATTATGCTCGCTCAACTTTGAAAAGAAGTGACGAATGATCTCCTGGGTCATCTCAAAGTCGGAAATCACACCGTTGATCAGAGGTTTGATGAGGGTAACGTGCGCCGGAGTACGATCCAACATCTTGTTTGCCTCTTCCCCCACAGCCAGAATTTGGTTGGTGCGGTTATTGATAGCGATAAGGGTTGGTTCGTTAACCACAATACCCCTGCCTTTTACATAAATTAGAAAATTAGCTGTCCCAAGATCGATGCCTACGCTTTTATATAAGTTTTCGAATAGCTTCATTGATGCTTAGTAGTTCTACCTTTTTAGCGTTACGCCTTTTAATTTCAGCTTTTTCCTTGGTCTTGGCGCTTACCACCACCCTCCAGGGAATCCCGAGGAGGTCCGCATCCTTGAATTTCTCTCCGGCTGAAGCGTCCCTGTCGTCATAGAGTACCTCAATACCAG
>MHIS01000005.1:6480-6744 GCA_001817635.1 Candidatus Colwellbacteria bacterium GWA2_46_10 | reverse complement strand
TCTTACCTTTGTCTTTTCCTAACTCGATCAGATGGACTTTGAAGGGAGCAATGCCCTCCGGCCAAATGATGCCGGATGTATCGCAAAAAAGCTCAACCGCGGTGGCCATCAACCTGCCTATACCGATACCGTAACTTCCCAAGAAAACAGGTTTTTCTTTTCCTTCTTTGTTTTTATATTTAAGGCCTAACTTCTCCGAATATACTGTACCAAACTTGAATATATTCCCGACCTCAATGGATTTAGCTTCCACTAAGTTTTTCT
>MHIS01000005.1:0-6439 GCA_001817635.1 Candidatus Colwellbacteria bacterium GWA2_46_10 | reverse complement strand
TTTTCTCTCCAATGCCTACTCTTTTGAAGATCTTCTCGTACGCTTTGGCACACTTTTCATAGAAAGCGTCTAGATCTTTTTCCGTGGCCGTAAAGGAGTATAGGTCTTTCATAATGAATTCTCGGGTACGCAAAAGACCGCTCTTGGCTCTGGGTTCATTTCTGAACTTATTCTGGAATTGATAAACAAAAACGGGCAGATCCTTATACGACTCTATATGGTGGCTTGCCATTTCTATCATGGGTTCTTCGTGAGACCAGGCAAATCCCACCTTGCCTCCTTTGTCCTTGAACCAGATATCAACCTGTTTATCGTCCCAGCGGTTATTCTTTTGCCAAAGATCCGGCCCCTGAAGAGAAGCCAAGAGGATCTCCTGGCCGCCAATGGCATCCATCTCTTCTTTGATGATCGCCTTGATCTTCTCAACGACCCTCAATCCCAAGGGCAGATATGAATAGGCGCCCGCCATTTCCTTGTGGATAAAGCCGCCCTTGATCAAAAGAACGGCATTTCGGGAAATCTCATCCGAGGGCACATTCCTACTAGTTTTGGTGAAAAGGTTGCTTTGGCGCATTACAGGCTAATTATATCCTTAATTGTGACCAGAATCATAAGCGCTATGAGAAAGACGAACCCGGCGATGTTGACCACCAACTCCAGCTTTTTGTGAAATACATTTTCTCCAAAAAGCTCCCGTAGTGCCGTGAAAAGAAACCTGCCTCCATCGAGAGCTGGAAAAGGAATGATGTTGAGCACAGCTAGGTTCAAGGAGATAAGGCCCAGCAGTTGGATTAGATACACCAAGCCTAATTGAGTCGCTTCTTTGACGACCACAAATACTCCAACCGGACCACTCACCTCTTCTAAAACGTCGAAGTTGCCCGTGAATATTCCCCAAAGAAAACCTCCCAAGGCGGCGAATATAGCCCAGAGGGTATCCAGCGTCAATTTAAACCCAGCTTTGATACTCGGAATAATTTGCGAAGATACCTTCTCGTTGAAGACAAATGAGATGCCTAATGGTCCTTCGTTGTCTGGAACCTCCATCCGAGGTGTGATAGTTTTACCGTTGAGGGTGATAGGCTCTCCTTTGTGATCATTTACGTACGTTGAGAACTCTTCCGCGGAGGTAAAGCCGGCGATCACTTCCCCGGCTATAAATCCAGCTTCCGCCGCAGGACTCGCAGGAGCAATACTTTGGATCTGCACTCCTTCAGGCACTCCCATCATGAGCACAGCGGTAAAGGCAAACCAGCCGATGATGAAATTCATTAGGACACCCGCAGAGATAACTATGGCTTTCTTCCAAAATGGTTGAACGCTGAAGCTTCTCTTCAAATCCACCTTCCCTTTTATAACCCCGTCTTCTCCGTGGATCCTAACGAATCCCCCAAAAGGAAGCAGGTTGAAACTATACTCCGTCCCCCTCCACCTTTTTGAGAAAAGTTTTGGAGGAAATCCCACACCGAATTCATCTACTTTAATGTTGAGAAGTTTGGCGGCGATAAAATGGCCCCATTCGTGGCCAAGAATTAGTGTCACCAAAAGGGCTAAGGTAGCTAAAGTTAACATTACTCTAGGATCTCTTTCGTTTTTCTGGCGGTGAGGTCTTCAATCTCTTTATTGAAAGTATCTACCAACCCCTGAAGACGCTCCTTGCCTTTGAATACTACGTCCTCATCCTTATCCTCTTTGATTGTCTTTTGGGCTTCGTCTCTTTCGTTGCGCATTTTAATTCTTACATTCTCAGCCATGACTTTGATCACCTTGATGAGCTCTTGTTTTCTCTCTTCCGTCAGTTCGGGCAACTGGACCCTTATGATCTTACCTTGCTCGGATACGTTAACCCCAAGCTTGGCTTCATTAATGGCTTTGGAAACGTTACTCGCCGCACCTTGATCCCAAACACTAACCACCAGGTCTCGAGGCAGTTCTACGCCGATAGACCCTATGTGCTTGATCGGCGTCATCTGTCCGAGATAGTCCACCTCTATGTTCTCGATGAGTTTAGGCGTGGGGCGATTGGTGCGTATTCCCAAAAGCTCCTCTTTGAAAATTCCCGCAAGAGCGTTAAATTTTTCTTTTATTTGTTCTATAAGTTCCATAATGCTGTTTCTAACTGAAGTCTCCTGTTGGTTGTAAAATCACTCATTTTGGTAAAACGGTCACACAACGCACTCAAGGTTCTATTGTTTTTGAGTGGGTCAAGAGCTAATTCTGCCATAATATGGCTGACGAAGATATCAATCAAATCCCTATTTTTGAGATCGTCGTTCTCTTTGATTAACGACTGCAAAACATCCTTCCGGCTGGATGGGCTTTTGATAAAGTCTTTAACTAACCTATTAAATCGCCTAAATTCATCGTTCTCTATGGTATCAATAGCCCTTCCCGGCCTGCCGAGTGCAGCTTTGGCAACTCTACTCGCCTCCGCTGATTCCACGCCCCTGGCACGGAGAAGTTTTTCAATCTCTTCGGTTTTGACTCTTGGGAAGTATATTCTTTGCAATCTGGAAGTGAGAGTGGGTAACAGTGAGTCGAGAGTCGGAGAGACCACGATGATCAAACTGCTTTGAGGAGGTTCCTCCGATATCTTTAAAATGGCATTTTGAGCTTGGGAGGTTAACTTATGAGCATCGTCTATTATCAAAACTCTCCGTTTCGACAGTATCGGTTTTTGAGACAAGAATCGCTTAGCCTCTTTAGCGGTGTCTATGCCGATACTCCCCTCTTCCGGTGTTATTAATTTAGTTTCAGACAAGATCCCATCGGGATTCTCAAACTTACCTTTCTCTAGAAAATTGGCGAATGCTAATGCAAAACTTTTCTTGCCAACCTGCTCTTCGCCGAAAAAGATATAACCGTGAGAGAGTACGTCGCTCCTAAAAAGTTCTCCGAAGATCTTGATCTTTTCTTTATGGCCTACGAGCATAAATTATTTCTTGCTTAGAAGAGTACGTTTGTATACATCCACATGGTCCAACACTATGCCCGTGCCCTTGGCCACACAAAAGATCGCATCTTCGGCAGCGTACGCCGGTACTCCCAAAAGCCGCTTGAAAAACTCATCAATATTTTTCAATCCAGCGCTACCTCCAGAGAGAATAATGCCTTTTTCCATCACGTCCGCGACCAGCTCCGGAGGAGTTTCGTTGAAAACCGATTGGATAGAGCCGGCGATGTCCATGAGGAATGGGTTGATCGCCTCCGCTATCTCATTAGAGTTAATGGTCAAATCCTTGGGTAAGCCGGAAACCAGATCCCTCCCCCTCAATCTAAATTCCAACTTGCCTTTAAGGGGAACGGCTGAACCAATGGCTATCTTTGCGGCTTCAGCTGTTTGTTCACCGATAGAAACTGAATAATTCTTTTTGACGTACTCGATGATGGATTGATCAAACTTGTTGCCAGCGATCCTTAAGCTCGCAAAGGCCACGATGCCCCCCAGAGACATCACGGCAACTTCGGATGTGCCGCCGCCGATATTCACGATCATGTTCCCGGAAGAAGAGTTGATGGCGATGCCGGCTCCCAAAGCTGCGAGTAAAGGCTCTCGAACCAGATAGGCTCTTTTGGCTCCTGCTTCAACGGCGGCGTTTTCCACCGCCCTGCGTTCGGTAGCGGTAATGCCAGCCGGTACGGATATAATGACCTCGGGTTTGACAAGGTTCATTTGTCCTACTGCCTTATTAATAAAGTATTTGAGCATTGCCCTCGTGATGTAATAGTCGGCCACTACGCCGTCTTTAAGAGGACGGTAGGCTTTGATGTCACCGGGTGTTTTCCCGATCATCTCCTTGGCTTCTCTGCCCACAGCCAACACCGTGTTATCCGGAGTGCTCAACGCCACAATAGTCGGCTCGTTTATCACAAATCCCTTACCGGGCACGAAAACCACCGTATTGGTGGTGCCTAAATCTATACCTATTTTGTTAGTAAACATTTATTGCAGTCTTTTAATGTCGGCCCCTATCTTCTGAATCCTTTCTTCGATAGCCTCGTATCCCCTATCTATCTGTTCCACCTGGTGTAGGGTGCTTTCCCCTTTGGCAGTTAAGGCAGCGAGGAGTAGGGTAACTCCGGCCCTTAGATCAATACTCTCTACGTTTTTGCCAACTAAGTGCTTAGGGCCCTTAATGCGCGCTCGATGAGGATCCAGAATGTCGATCGATGCACCCATCTTATCAAGTTCGTAGAGGTATTTTAAGCGCCCTTCATACATGGACTCAAAAATCATAGTTGCTCCGGCAGCTTGAGTGGCTAATACCCCGAAAGGAGCCTGAAGATCTGTTGGAAAATCAGGGTATGGACCAGTTTTGATCTTTCCCACAGCCTGGAGTTTTGATTTGGATCCCAGAACCTTCACCCGGTTACCCTTGATCTCCATCTTCAGTCCAAATTCTTTAAGTTTTTGGATGGGTAACACTAAATCTTTGACCGGTACATCCACCACGGTTATATCGCTTTTTGTAACCGCTCCCAGAACCAAGAATGTACCGGCCTCGATGTAGTCGCTCACTACGTGATGGCGCACTTCCTTGCCATTGGAACTAACCTTACCTTTAATCTTGATCTCATGAGTTCCCAACCCCTCAATATCTGCGCCTAATTCTTGCAAAAATTTACCTAAATCCTGGACGTGGGGTTCAGCGGCCGCCACCTTGATGGTCAAAGGAGTATGCAAAGCCCCGTACATTAACAAATTCTCCGTGGCGGTAACACTAAATTCACCTAAGGTAATGTCTGTAAGCTTCTGTTTACTGCTCCTGACTATGGAGTAGAGGTCGGTTGCCTCATTGTAGGTCACCTTGAACCCCAAATCCTTGAAAGCATTAAAATGGGCATCCATAGGACGCACCCCTATATGGCAACCACCAGGGGTGTTGATCTTAACCTTCCCAAAACGGGCAAGGAGCGGACCGATAAATAAGATGGCCGAGCGTAATCTGCGCACCATATCCCTTGACAGATGAGAGGCATCTATATGGTCGTTAGTAATTCTTACAGTACGCTTGTCCAGCCACTCAACCTTGGATCCGATGTGCTCCAAAAGCTCAATAATGGTCAGCACATCGTTGATTAGGGGTATGTTAGAGATGACGCACGGTCTGGAGGTAAGGAGGGTGGCAGCCAAAATAGGGGTAGTGGCGTTCTTTGAACCACTTACTCTAATCTCCCCCTTTAGACTTTTGCCTCCGTTTACAACAAATTTCACCTTCTCTATTATATGGATTGATGTCTATTAAAACCAGACGGTTTCTTTTTTACTCCCTGGTCCTCCTTTTTATCCTTCTGGGTACCTTTTTGGTATTTAACTCCAGGGGGTACAGATTGGATTGGAAGAATTTCCAGGTAGAGGCGACCGGAGCGATATACGTAAGCTCCACCCCTTCCAAAGCCCAAATAGAGTTGGATGGGGAAAAGGTCAAAAATGAATCCGGCATCCTCCAGGAGGGTACTTTGATAGACAACCTTCTTCCCGGAGAGTATACGTTAAGCATCGCACTCGACGGCTATTCCTCGTGGGAGAAGAGCATAGAGGTAGAATCTGGCTCAGTACGCGTTTTTGACTCTGTAATTTTGGTTCCCGAGACCGAACCCTTGCAACTGGGAGATTCTCTCGCCGACAGGATAGTGTCCGCGGGAAAACATTTGGCAGTAGAGGGTGGCGGAGGCGTGAGTTTAGACGGTACGTTAGTTTCCGGACATAAGATAATAGCCCTTAGCGACAGTGGAACCCTTTTAACCAAAAGCACCGCTACCGATAACTACTATCTAGCTAATGCCTTCAAACCAAATGAGAATCTAAACCTCACCCTAGTTTTTAATAACCTTAAAATTCAAAAGTTGGACCTGCCGGGCGCGGTGGATATAAAAAAAGTTCTTCCCTACCCATATAACGACCACCGTTTTGTGGTAGCCACCAATCAGGCGTTATACCTTTTGGACGTAGATAAGTTAACTTTGGAGCAAATAGCCATGGGAGTAAATGACTTTTTCATTGAAGGACAAAATAACATTGCTTGGGTGAAGGAGGGACAGGTCAAACTCTTTAACCTTCCCCTTAGATCAGAGACTGTTGCTCTGGAATTGGGCGCGGATAACGGTCCATTGAGAGACCTCAAAGATGTCTCTTCTACCTGGCTTGCGTTGAACGAGAGTGGAGAGTTTGTATCCTTGAACTTAAAGAGTGATCCAGAGACTATAGGTAGCTCCGTGAAGAGTTTTTCCCTCTCTCCGAAGGAAGAGGATATCGCCATACTAAAACAAAACGGATCGCTTTCCATATACAACCTTGAAAGTAAAATAAGCGTGGATATCGACTCTTCTGGGGTAACCACCGACACGGCTTGGTTTAAAGATGCAGTTCACATTTTCCTGTTAAAAGGCAGTACTCTGATCTTCGCGGAGGTGAGCAACGCACACCTAGAAAATAGTG
>MHIS01000004.1:6907-16123 GCA_001817635.1 Candidatus Colwellbacteria bacterium GWA2_46_10 | reverse complement strand
TAGAGCGCTTCCTCGACACGGAAGAGGTCACTGGTTCGATACCAGTATCACCCACAAACAATATTAGGCTATGATAACAAGGTGAATAGAGAAGACGGGTTTACTCTGATAGAGCTCCTGGTGGTCATGGGCATCTTGGGAGTCTTATCCGCTGCTGTGGTTATGGTACTAAGCCCCACCAGCATTCTTAATAACGCCAGGAATGCTGCCGGGGGGGGGAAGAACAATGGTTAGACCTTCCTGGGGTGAATGGGCATGCATTCTCCAACTACACTACTGCTATTACTGGGGAGATCACCTTGACTGCCAAAATACGGGCTGATGATTATATTCCAGAGGTTAACGAAACAATTTTATCGCAGTATGAAAGTCTTGGTAATGGAAATTTTATATGGAGATTTCTGACAACGGGAAAACTCACTCTCTATAGTGTCAGTGGAGGTGTGGGTAACACAGTTGCCCAATCGTCAGTTACTCTCTCCTCCGTAGGTTGTGTAGACGGACTAACCGACGTGTGGGTGCGAATGCATCATGTGCCAGACAATGGTGCAGGAAATAGCGTAACCAAGTTTTACTACTCGTTTGATATAACTAATAATGAAGATTCTGTGAATTGGACGCAGTTGGGCTCTACGCAAACAAGCGCTGCCATTGCAAACAGAGATTCATCTACTTATGCGCACAAGGTTGGCGTCTATGTCACCATTGTGGGTGACTTCTTCGGTCGTATATACCAAGCATCCGCCCGCGCAGGAGACCCAACTTCGCCTGTGGTATATAACCCAAGGTTCAGCAAGTGGGAAACGGATGACACCTCACGCATAGATGATAAGGGGGTGACGTGGACCCTACAAAATGACGCTACTATACAGAATAAGTATGGAGATCTGTTAGACTAATGTGACTGTCTACACATGGAAAGGTTTCTCATAAAACTTTTTTGGATAGGAGGTATTACTTTAGCTCTATTGGGAATTCTGAGTTTCTATGTACGTTTCCAGACTTTGAAATATGATATGCGGGCAGATAGAGGAGACTCTTTAGAGATAGGAGATTAGTTCTGTATAATTAAGTAATGCCAAACATTAATTTTATAGGAGTGATATTAGCTGGTGTTTTGGGTATGTTTGTGGGGTTTTTATGGTATGGTCCACTTTTTGGAAAGCGCTGGATTACATTAATGGGCTTTAGTAAGGAGGATATAGAAGAGGCAAAGAAGAAAGGAATGATATTGAATTATGGCCTAGGACTACTGGGACAACTTGCAACTGCGTGCGCCCTATCATTGATTGTGGCTTCCAGCTTCCAATACTTTGGTGGTTTCTCATACAGTCTTATCTTCTGGATCTGGTTGGGAATCATGGTGCCTATCCAAATGGGAGGAGTATTATGGGAGGGAAGATCATGGGGACTCTTCGCGCTCAATAGCACCTATTATCTTGTTCAACTGTTGGTGATGGGATTTGTGCTTAGCTACTTAGGATAAAAGAATGGATCCAGAAATTGTTTTTAAGAACAACGATCTGGTTGTGTTAAACAAACCCGCCGGGCTTTTGATGCACAGCGATGGGAAAGGAAGAGATACCTTGGCGAACTGGCTAGTAGTGAATTTCCCGGAGGTGGTGAGCGTAGGAGACAAGCCAGAGGAAAGACCAGGTATCGTTCACCGATTGGATAAAGATACATCGGGCATAGTGCTTATTCCTCGTAATCAACACTATTTCGAATATCTGAAAAATCTTTTTGCAACAGGAAATATTAAAAAGACATACCTTGCCATAGTGAGGGGAGTGCTCAAAGAGAAAGAGGGCACAATAGATGCACCGATTAGCCTGAAGGCAGGGACAACCAAGCGCACGATACATGGAGGCAAGATGACTAAAAGCGCTATTACAAAATATAAAGTTTCCAAAGAATTAAATGGAGCATCTCTCATTGAGGTATTTCCGAAAACTGGTAGGACTCATCAGGTAAGAGTGCATATGGCTTCCATCGGGCACCCGGTTTTGGGAGATACGCTTTATGGATCGAAGAAAAACGAAGAAGGCGCCCCACGCCAGATGCTCCACGCCCATTCTATTGAGCTGGAAATAGAGCCAGGCAAGGCGATGAAACTGATGGCTGATCCACCATCTGATTTCGAGACATTTCTGAGAAAACTTGAAAAATAGGGAAGACTCTATTAAAGTTCCCTTGCAATGATTAGCGCGGAAACACTAGAGAAGATCCAACCCGGCGTGCGGGTCAAGGTTTACGACAAAAATGGCCAGTTTGAAGGTATTGTTTTGGCGCGCAAGCACGGCAAGGAGGCGGGTGCTACTTTTACTGTGCGAGGAGAGGTAGCGGGTGTGGGGGTTGAAAAGGTATACCCAATATACACCCCGACTATTAAAAAGGTTACTATTTTAAAGGAGCCCAAGAGGGTACGTAGGGCCAAACTCTACTTCCTTCGTAAACTCCCAGTTAAGAAGATCAAACAGAAGCTTGGAGTGTAATGTAGCTTAAGCCCAGGTGGCGGAATGGTATACGCACTAGGTTGAGGGCCTAGGCTGCTTCGGCGGCGTGCGGGTTCGAGTCCCGCCCTGGGCACTGAATGCTCTATACAGGCAAAGGAGATAAAGGCACAACTAAAGTTCTTGATAGCAAGGAACGTTTTTCTAAAGGCTCTGATATGGCAGAAGCCTTGGGTTCATTGGATGAGCTAAACTCTTTTTTGGGTCTTTGTAAATTTGAGGCTCGCCATATGCAAGAAGGGGGAGTAGCTGTAGGGAAGAAAGAAGAAAAGACTTCAGATATTTTGCGGGAGGTGCAGGAAAATCTTTTTATAATCCAGGCTCAAGTAGCGGGGGCAGATAAAAGAATAACCAAACCTAAGTTAACCAAAGTAGAAAGAGTGATCAACCTTATCGAAAAAGAGATCCCTCCCCTTAAAAGTTTTTCTATAGCGGGGGGGACGGAGCTATCTGCACTTTTGGATATAGCTCGTACTGTAGCCAGACGTACGGAAAGGAGGGTGGTTACAGTTAAGGAGTTGGGGCTAAGAAAGTTGCCAGGACATACTCTTCCGTATCTCAATCGGTTATCAAGCTTACTCTTTGCACTAGCCAGGTTGTCCAACCACCGATCCGGAATAAAAGAAGAAAACCCTAGCTACAAATAGAGACGCTAAAAACCCCGCTGGATGCGGGGTCTTTAGTCTTAATGTTTTCAGCTACAAGATTTCAATTTGGGCCTTGTGAGCGCCAAACTGTACTGCTTCTGCTCTAGTGGGGAACCATACGTCCAACCGGTTGGCGTGACGTGAATGCATTCTGTCCTCTACAACAAACACTTGGTCGCCGAAGAGATCAGGGATTCTTACCTTGGTTCCAATAGGTAGCCAGTTAGCGGCCACCACTCCTTGTCTTACGCGTGTGCCGGATGCGGTAGTGTAAGGCGTATCATCTGTCTGCGCTACTTCACTTGAGTAGGCAGTAACAGTGGTAGTCATTACACGCTGCACATCTGCACCCACCTCAGACTGGGAGATAGCAATAGGGCTCTCGTTGAGCAGAGTAGCCTCTTCGGAGAGGATAGTCTCTGCTGTCTCGGAAGCCGGAGCGGCATTACTGACGATTACTGAACTTAAGGTTCCAAGAGCGAGTAGTAGTGTAGCCGATATGATTTGCCTACTCATTTTTTGGTGCCTGGAGTAAACTCCGGGCATCTAAAAATCCCCTTTTGGGGATTGGCTAAATCCTATCAGAAAAAGAGCAAAATGTCAAATTCTATCCACAGGTGTTTTAGGGGCTTAGATAAGGCCTAAAATGGGTGTTAGAATGGTAAAAATGAGGGAATATTACACCCCCGCTGTAGTCTTGGGATCTACCCCCAAGAGAGACAAAGACGCCCAAATAGTCCTCTATACCAAGGATTTGGGTAAGGTGTCTGCGATCGCCAAGAGCATCCGCAAGATTACCTCTAAACTAGCGGGGCATTTGAAGGTAGGGGCTTTGGTAAACGTGCGGTTGATAGACGCCGGCGGTTCATACCAGCTAATCGACGGTTTGGCATTCAAGGACCCATACGGTGGCGGAGAGTCTTTGAAGTTAGCTGCCTTCTTGGAAAGTGTGATCCCCCAGGGGCAACCCGATATTCAGATGTGGTATACCGTAAGTGAAATTTTCGAAGGAGGGATCATTACTCCTCGGATCTACCGATATCTCTTGCAACTCATGGGGTTTGTGAAAGGAGGCGAAGAGATTCCGATCTGCCAGGGGTGTAAGGGGGAAAATGGGCGAGTTGTGTATTTCTATGCTCCCGATATAATCTTTTTATGCTCTAACTGTCTCTCCAGGGTGCGCATAGACATTAATGAAACAGTTCCCGTCTCTTAATATGCGATTGTCCCAAAGTGGGTCACTAAACCGGGTGGTGGCGGTGGTTTTTGCCTTAGTTGTCGTACTTCTGTTGGGGGGATATTTCTATTTCAATCCATCTAACCGAGGGGTAAGCGTCGATATCAATTTGCCTCAAGGGAACATATACCCCGGGGAAATTTTAGACGTAGACGTATCAATTTCCAATAACTCGAAAAGCCAGTTACAAAATACCAGGCTAACTTTGAATTTTCCTAAAGGGATCAAGCTTTTGGACAACAAGGATAGGGTAAATGAGGTTAGGGAGTTAAAGGATGAAGTGGGCGCAGGGGCCCTGGTAAAGGAAACGTATAAGGTGGTAATCCTCCCCGGTGGAGGGCCTGAGGATTACACCCTAGAGGCCAAGGCCAACTATTCTACAGAGTCATTTTCGAACGATTTTGAGCGTAGGCAGAGTAAAAAAGTGGACGTAAAAACGGACGGATTCAAATTGGAAATGACTGCCCCCGAGAATGTATCCACCGGAGAAAGTTTTCCGATAGAGGTTACATACGGACTGCCGGAATCGGAAAGAGAAAGTCTGGGTAAATTCTTAGTCCTAGAAGGCCCCGCTCTTAGAGTCCTCAACGCCAATATGGAACAAGTTTCCGAAAACAGGTGGCTGTTGGAGAAAGGAAATGACCAAAAGATAAACACAACCGTTGTTATGGACACCAAACCCTCTGACGTTTTTTTCTTGAAGGGAAAGGTAGTAGTTGAATTTGGAGGAGAAGACTATGTAATTTTTGAAAAACAATCGGAGGTAACACTCGTCGGCTCTTCCTTGGCGTTAAGCGTTGATCTCGCAGACCCCAAGGGGTTTGTTAGCCCCGGAGAACAGTTAACTTACAAAGTAAGCTATAAGAACAATACAGGTATTGAATTGAAAGACGCACTTTTGAGGGTAGAGCTGGTAGGGGATATGTTTGATTTCAGTTCCATTCAAACATCGGGTACGTTTGATTCGCTCTCTCGAACTGTTACCTGGAATTCCAGCAGGTTTGGAGAACTAAGGGAGCTTGCAAAGGGAGAGGAGGGATCATTTAACGTAGACATCAAGGTAAAGCCGAACTTTCCAACAAACGGCGTCAGCGACAAAAACTTCACCCTGAAGGCTAAGGGTAGCATTGAATCCCCGACGGTAATTCAGGGAACAAATACCGACCGTACCTCAAACTTTGCCAACTCGGAAGTTAACGTGTCAGGGAACATTGCGGTTGACACAAGGGCTTACTTTAGAGACGCCACGTCCGGCATTTTAAACGAGGGACCGTTTCCTCCCAAGGTAGGGCAGGCCACAGAGTATACCGTCCATTGGAATTTGGCTAACGCAGGCACGGATGTAGATGAGGTTACCGTCAGAGCTCATCTTGAAAACGGAGTGAGCTTTACGGGTGAAGTTAAGGGGACAACCAATACGCTGCCTACACTCGATGCCTCGAGCAACGAGGTTGTTTGGACTGTGGGCGCGGTTTCTGTAGGTGGAGGGATGTCGGGCAATAGGCCGGAAGCTATTTTCCAGGTAAGCCTCACTCCAGGGGTAGGACTCCTCGGCCAATTTGCACCCTTGTTGGGGATAACGAGTGTCTCCGCGAAGGATGTGTTCACAGATGTAAGTCTTTTGGGTACTGACTCCGCGTTGACCACCAAGCTTGTAGATGATTCAACGGTTGGTTTGAACCAAGGAAAGGTTATACAGTAAGAATATGGCGAAAGAAAAAGATCCAAATTTAATGGAAAAAGTGATCAACCTATCTCGCAACCGGGGGTTTATTTTCCCCGGCTCCGAGATCTACGGAGGGTTAGCTAACTCATACGATTTGGGGCCGTTAGGAACGGAGCTTAAGCGCAACATCAAGGATCTTTGGTGGAAAACTTTTGTGCAGAAAAGATCGGATGTGGTTGGTATTAACGCCGGGGTGATTATGAGCACCCTAGTGTGGCAAGCCTCCGGGCACCTAGAGAATTTCAACGACCTTCTGGTTGAGTGTAAGAAGTGCCACATGCGTTTCCGAGCGGATGAACTTGGAAAAGACAGTTGTTCACAGTGCGGAGGGAATGATTTCACCAAACCTACGCAGTTCAATGCTATGTTCAAAACGAACCTTGGTCCGGTTGAGTCAAAAGAAAACGCAGTATATCTGCGCCCCGAGACGGCCCAGGCAATGTTTGTCGATTTTCCGGAGGTAGTGAGAAGCGCGCGGATGAAACTTCCTTTCGGTATTGCTCAAGTGGGGAAGGCTTTCCGCAATGAGATCACTCCCGGGAACTTCATTTTCCGCCTCAGGGAATTTGAGCAGATGGAAATAGAGTATTTTATTGAGCCTCCGAAAACAAAGAAGGATTGGGAGAAATACTTTGACCTTTGGCTTAAGGAAATCAGAAAGTGGATTAAGTTGGTGGGTATTGATGCCTCTAGGGTGAAGGAAGTAGATATCCCCAAAGACGAAAGAGCTCACTACAGCGAGCGCACCGTGGATATAGAGTTCGAATATCCTTTCGGTCAAAAAGAGCTATACGGCTTAGCCTACAGAACCGACTATGATCTCAAGGCGCACCAAAAACATTCTGGTAAAAACTTGGCATACAAAGATGTAAAGAGCGGGAAGGAGGTTATCCCTCACGTCATAGAGCCATCTTTCGGTGTAGAGCGCACAATGCTTGCGGTTTTGCTTTCAGCGTATAGTGAAGAGAAGGCTAAAAGCGCTAAAGGGGAAGAAGAGGTAAGAGTAGTGATGAAGCTACCCAAAGCGATCGCTCCGTACAAGGTGGCTGTACTGCCACTATCGGATAAGCCAGCCCTCACCAAAATAGCAAGTAAAATTAGGGGGGATTTGCAAGAGAGGTTCGTTACCGACTATGATGTGACCCAAAGTATCGGTAAGCGGTACCGCAGGCAGGATGAAATAGGCACCCCGTATTGCGTTACGGTTGACTTTGACTCAGTCGAGGACAATAAAGTGACGGTACGCGACCGGGATACTATGAAACAAGAACGCATTGCCATAGCCAAGTTGGGAGAATACCTAGAGGATAAATTAAACGCTTAGAAAAACATGATGGAATTGCATAAAACCGTTTTGGATAACGGGTTGAGAGTAGTAGTCACTCCGCAAAAAGATAATCCGGCGGTAACAGTCTTAGTTTTGGTTGAGACCGGATCAAAGTATGAAACTAAGGAAATAAATGGCATCTCCCATTTCTTGGAACACATGTGCTTCAAAGGAACGGAGAAGCGCCCTACGGCCTTGGCCATTAGCACCGAACTTGATGAGATAGGGGCGATCTATAATGCATTCACTAGCCAAGAATATACTGGCTACTACGCCAAGGTGGACAAAAATCATTTCAACAAAGCGCTGGATGTAGTTTCAGATATTTACCTAAACCAAATTTTTGATGAGAAAGAGATAGATAAAGAAAGGGGTCCGGTGATAGAAGAGATCAACATGTTTCTAGACACTCCCATGCGGCAAGTGGCGGAGGACTTTATTACTCTTCTTTATGGAGATCAGCCCGCAGGCATGCCAGTAACTGGCCCTAAAGAAAACATTAGAACTCTTACCAGAGAAAACTTCATTCAATACAGGAAAGACCATTATGTTCCAGAAGCAACAGTGGTAGTTATCTCTGGAGCGGTGGAACCCAATATTGCTATTGGAAAAGTGAAAGCCATCTTTTCCGGGATGGAAAAAACTTCCAAGAAGGGGAAGCTCCCGGTTGTCGAAAGCCAGGGTGAGCCTATGATCCACATGTCAAAGAAAGACTCGGACCAAACCCACCTGGTTATGGGGGTGAGGGCGTACGACCGGTTTGATGAAAGAAGATATGCTCTTGAGGTTCTAGCCACGGCTCTCGGAGGCGGTATGAGCTCGAGGCTTTTCACTAAAGTGAGGGAACAGATGGGGGCCGCCTATTACGTAAAAGCGGGAGCTGATATGTATACAGACCACGGATATTTGATGGCTTGGGCTGGGGTGGGAAACGAGAGGCTTCTGGACTCCGTGAAGGCCATAGTGGGAGAGTTTAAAAGGCTAAAAGAAGAGGGGCTGAGCGAAAAAGAGCTCCAGAAGGTCAAGGACTACATCGTAGGGAAGATGATGTTGGGTTTGGAAACCTCCGATGACCTAGCCTTTTTCTACGGAGAACAGGAGCTTTTGGACAAAAAGTTGGTAAAGGCGGACGAGATTGCGCAGAGTATTCAATCCGTCAGCGCTCAAGATGTCTTGAGGATCGCCAAGGACATCTTTCAGGACAAAAAGCTCAACCTGGCCCTAATCGGGCCTAGTACGGATGAGTCCGCATTGCGGGCAGTTTTGAAAATAGATTAGAATAAGGGCGTGACCCAGCAGAACATAGAAATATCTTGGGTGAGCCTGTGGAGGGTTATCTTAATGCTCGCTTTGGGGTTTGCCCTATTTTTAATGCGAGAGACGGTATCCATACTTCTGTTGGCTTTGCTCGTATCCACCATTTTTGATAGACCGGTGGATGCTCTCGAGAGATATGGAGTTCCAAGGATCTTGGGCACCATCCTGATATACATCTTCACTTTTGTTCTCCTAGCATTTCTTTTTTACACGGTTATTCCTATAGCCATTATTGAATTCAACAATTTACTTAAAAACTTAAGCGGGATTTTAGAGGGTAGCGGCTTCACTATTTCCGGAGGTTTGTCTTTCTTCAATACGGACATTAAATACTTCACCGAAACACTTCTCTCCGGAGGCGTTCCTCTAATTGAAATCCTAGGGTCTTTGGTTGGAGGGGTTACCTTCATTCTGGCGGTGATAGTACTTTCTTTTTACCTCACGGTAAG
>MHIS01000004.1:4026-6885 GCA_001817635.1 Candidatus Colwellbacteria bacterium GWA2_46_10 | reverse complement strand
GCTTATCGCTCCTTGGGGTGAAATACGCTTTGGTCTTAGGGCTCATCGCCGGGGTGCTGGAGCTCATCCCGATCGTGGGACCGATATTTGCCGGAGCTTTGGCCGTAAGCATCGGTATGACCAGCTCGTTGACGCTAGGGGTGTATGCGTTGATCCTTTTCTTGGGTATTCAACAGTTGGAAAATAACGTACTGGTTCCTCTGGTAATGAGACGCCATACTGGAGTGCACCCGGTCATGATTTTGATCTCAATCCTTGGGGGAGCTCAAATTGCAGGGGTGGTGGGGGTACTTCTGGCTGTACCCACAGCGGTATTTTTGCAGGAGATGGCGGAAGAGTGGATGAGCGTGAAATCCAAAAAGAGTGGGGGAAAGCTCGCCGTTTAGGGTAAAATCCTTTACTATAGGCTCATCAAACTTTTTAACCATGAAGTTCTATATTACAACCTCAATCGCATACACCAACGCCCCTCCCCATATAGGGTATGCTTTGGAATCAGTACAGGCGGACGCCATAGCCAGATGGAGCCGCCTGAAAGGAAACTCTACGTATTTTCTAACGGGCACGGATGAGCACGGGGGAAAGATAGTTAGGGCCGCCGAGGAAGCGGGTCAATCTCCCAAAGAATTCGTGGATGACATTTCTGGGAAGTTTGTAGACCTCAAAGAAACTCTAGATCTCACATGGGATGATTTTATAAGAACTACGGATCAGAAAAAACACTGGCCTGGTGTAGAAGCCCTCTGGCGCAAACTGGAGGAGCAGGGAGATATTTATGAAAAAGAATACGAGGGCCTGTATTGCGTGGGGTGTGAAGCCTTTCTTTCGGAAAGAGATCTGGAAAATGGATTGTGCCCCAACCACAAAAAAGCTCCGGAGGCAGTCAAAGAAAAAAATCTGTTTTTCAAGCTCTCTAAGTATCAAGACCAGATTAAAGAGGCCATTGAATCCGGAGAAATGTTGATTGAACCGGAAGGAAGGCGCAATGAGATCCTTAGTCTCATAAAAAATGGTTTAGAGGACGTAAGTTTTTCTCGTTCTAGAGAGAAGTTGAGCTGGGGTATACCAGTTCCAGGGCATGATAACCAGACTATATATGTCTGGTGCGATGCCCTCACTAACTACATCTCAGCTATTGGCTATGGTCGGGATGAAAAAGAGTTCAAGAAGTGGTGGCCGGCAGATGTTCACGTGGTGGGCAAGGACATACTGCGTTTTCACGCAGCTATCTGGCCGGGGATGCTACTCTCGGCTGGTTTGCCTCTACCAAGACGCATATACGTTCATGGATTTGTAACGACAGGGGGCGAGAAGATATCAAAGAGTGTATCGCCCAGTCCGTCACCCAGTCCGTCACCCCGCCCACCATTGAGCAGATCAAAAAGTCTTAATAACATAGACCCTGGAAAGCTGGTAAGGCGGTACGGCTCAGATACCCTCCGCTATTACCTCCTGCGGGAAATACCATCCAATGAAGATGGAGATTTTGATATCGAGCGTTTTGAGGAAAGATACAATGCCGATCTGGCTAACGGCCTGGGCAACTTTGCCTCCAGAGTGTCCACCCTGGGCGAGGGCAAGGATTTTAGCGATTTTGAAGTTGATGGGGAGATAGTGGCGAGGGTCGAGGAGGCCATCGCGGACGTCGCAAAAAGTGTAGATAAATTCAGGTTGCATGAAGCCGTGGCCAGAATCTGGGTTCTCATTCAATACGGAGATGGATATGTAAACGAGCACAAGCCCTGGGAGAGCGAGAATCAACAAATCATATTTAACCTGGTTCACCTCTTGCACGCCGTAGGTCGTTTGGTGGAGCCGGTAGTTCCAAAGGCTAGCGCCAAAATTGGGAAAGCCTTCTCAATGGAAAAAGGAAGAATAGTTAACGTGAGAAAGATAGAAAACCTCTTTCCCCGTTTGGAGAAATAATGCCCAAGTTAATAGACGTTCATAGTCACGTTCAATTTGCCGCCTATGAAGGGCAAGGAGATGAAGTTATTAAACGAGCGTTGGCCGAAGACATCTGGGTAGTCAACGTAGGAACTCAAAAAGATACTTCTTGGGGGGGAGTAGTAATGGCGGAGGGGTACAAAGAGGGTGTCTACGCTATCATCGGCTTACATCCCATCCATACCACCAAGTCATATCATGATATTAACGAGCTGGGTGGAGGAGAATCCGCTAAGGCCTTTACTAGCAAAGGAGAAGATTTTGACTTTGAATTCTATAAAGAGCTTGGAAAAAACAAAAAGGTGGTTGGAGTGGGAGAGTGTGGGTTGGATTACTACCGCCTAGAGAAAGAAACCAAGGGAAAGCAGGTAGAAGCTTTTGAAGCTCAAATTGCCCTGGCCAAGGAGATAGGGAAGCCTTTAATGATCCATTGTCGAGAGGCTTTTGGAGATTTGATAGAGGTGCTTCGAAAGAACAAAAGCTCTCTTCACAAAGATTACCCGGGGATAAACCACTTCTTTGCCGGTTCAAAGAAGGACGCAAAAGATCTAATGGAGTTAGGTTTCTATTTTTCATTCGGAGGAGTCTTAACTTTTACGAGAGACTACGATGAAGTAGTGAAATACATTGGCTTGGATCGTATCGTGCTAGAGACAGATGCCCCCTACGTTGCGCCCGTCCCCCACAGGGGGAAAAGAAATGAGCCATTGTTTGTAAAACACACGGCGGAGAAGTTGGCAGAGATTTTAGGTGAAGATTTGGAAAAAGTTGAGTCCAGAACAACAGAAAATGCCCTGAAGGTATTCAAGCTTTGATTTTTGGGCTTTTGACCATAAGCTAAGGTTATGTATCCGTTTTCCAAGATAGAGAAAAAGTGGAGTAAGAAGTGGCTCGAGAGTCGTATCTATGAGC
>MHIS01000004.1:0-4009 GCA_001817635.1 Candidatus Colwellbacteria bacterium GWA2_46_10 | reverse complement strand
GGGATATGACATCTTTGAGCCAATCGGCTTGGATGGATTTGGAATTCACTCCGAAAACTATGCGATCAAGGCAGGTAAGCACCCAGAAATACAAGCCAAGATTTCGAAGAAACGTTTTTACGATCAACTCCAAAGAATCGGGAATGGGTTTGCTTGGGAGAAACGTCTCCAGACATATGACCCCGAATACTACAAATGGACCCAATGGATTTTTACCCAGATGTGGAAGAGGGGACTAGCGTATCGTAAAAAAGCGAGCGTCAACTGGTGCCCTTCTTGCAAAACCGTACTCGCCGATGAGCAGGTAGAGGGGGGAGTTTGTGAAAGATGTAAGAGCATTGTCACCAAAAAAGATCTGGAGCAGTGGTTTTTCAAGATAACTAAATACGCGGGTAGACTTTTGAAAAACTTGGACAAGATTGACTGGCCCGAACACATAAAAACCGCTCAGAGAAACTGGATTGGGAAAAGCGAAGGGGCGATGCTGCAGTTTGCAATATCCGGATCGAAAGAAAAGATTGAGGTTTTTACTACCCGTCCAGATACTATATTAGGCGCTACTTACATGGTGCTCGCGCCGGAACACCCCTTAATCCGAAAGTTTATGGGGAAAACCCAAAATGCTAAGACTATTGATGCGTATATCGAAAAAGCTAAGACTAAAACTGAAAATAACCGTATTGCAGAAGGGAAAATCAAAACGGGCGTTGTCTTGAAGGGTGTAAGGGCTATTAACCCCGCAACCAAAAAAGAGATTCCCATATGGGTGTCTGATTATGTGATTATGTCCTACGGAACAGGAGCCATTATGGCTGTTCCGGCATACGACGAGAGGGATATGGACTTTGCCAAGAAATTTAAGCTTCCCGTAGTCAAGGCAAAGCTGGTAGACGGGAAACAAATCACTAAAAAAATAGGAGGCAGGACAATTACCCACTACCACCTTAGGGATTGGTTAATTTCCCGCCAGAGATATTGGGGCCCTCCCATTCCGATGATTCACTGTGAAAAATGTGGTTGGCAAGCGGTATTAGAGAAAGATTTACCCGTACTTTTGCCTAAAACCCAGAACTTCCGCCCCAAAGGCAACGGGAGAGGTCCCTTAGCTTCAATCCCGAGTTTCTACAAAACCAGATGTCCAAAGTGCAAAGGGCAAGCAGTTAGGGAAACCGACGTATCGGATACTTTCTTGGATTCTGCTTGGTATTTCTACAGGTACCTCAATGCCCAAGATAAAAAACAGGCTTTGGATAAGGCTTTGATCAAAAAATGGCTCCCGGTGAATATGTATATCGGAGGAGCTGAACACACAGTACTCCATCTTCTCTACTCGCGTTTTCTAGCAATGGTTTTCCAAGAAATGGGATTGGTTGATTTTGAAGAACCATTTTCTACTTTGCGTATCCACGGATTGATAATCAAAGATGGGGCCAAGATGAGCAAATCGAGAGGGAATGTCGTGATACCGGATAAATATTTGAGCGATCTAGGGGCAGACGCCTTGAGAATGTATTTGATGTTCCTTGGTCCGTATCAAGAAGGAGGGGATTGGAGGGATTCGGGTGTGATGGGGATTATCAGGTTTCTCAACAGAACTTGGGATTACTTTGGGAAAGTTAAGGTTGATAGCAAAAAGCCCATATCTAGTTGGATGTATCCAGTGATAAAGAAGGTAACTGAGGATATAGAAAATCTGAAATACAATACTGCGATCTCTGAGATTATGGTTACGCTGCGTCGTTTTGAAAACGAAAAGATAAATGGGAAAAAAGATTTGGAAACATTCCTATTGCTCTTAGCTCCTTTTGCCATATTTGTTACGGAAGAGTTGTGGGAGAAGTTGGGTAACAAATACTCAATTCACAAACAAGCTTGGCCAAAATACAAAGAAAGCGGGCTTAGGTCAGATAAGGTGAACTTGATATTACAGGTCAACGGTAAGCTACGTGGTATAGCTACGGTAAGGAGGGGTCTCACCAAAGAACAAGTGGAGAAGATTGCTTTGGGAGAAGCGAGAGTTGCCTCTGCGCTATCTAACAAGAAACCCAAAAAAGTAATTTATGTGCAGGATAAGATAATTAACTTAGTAGTCTAGGTTATAAGAAAAACCGCTCTATACAAGCAGCCTTTCTTACTGGCGGAGGGGGTGGGATTCGAACCCACGCTTCCCTTGCGAGAACCGGTTTTCGAAACCGGCGCATTAAACCGCTCTGCCACCCCTCCCACTAACTACCGCAGTAATAACACAATTACTAACCCAGTAGCAAAAAGAATAAGGCACGACAGGGTGATAAAAAGAAGGGAAAAGGCCTCTTTCTTGTGGTTATCTAGGTAAAGGCTGATTGGTTTTCCAAAAACCATCAGACCTGTAATCGAGGCAGATATGACCAGGAGCAACAGGACAAAAAGGGGAGTTAGGAAACTATCTAATTCGCCAAAGATTTTAGGGGCGTTGAAAATAAGCCAAGCTATAGCTGAAACGTAGATAAAAACGCCAGTAGCACTAGCTAGCCCCCACAACAGATACTTAGATTTTTTCATGACAATGTAATTATATCTTAAAAACATCTCTGGTACCCTCGTATTCTTGCTACTCTAGAGACGATTGGAGCCCCAGCAGATAACCTCAAATGGGTCTGTCTACTGGGGCTCATTGATGGGCTTCTTCCTGCCAGGGCCGCCCCTCGAGACATGTTCGATGTTGGTAAGCGGTACCACGACAGTCTCTTCGGTTACTCTGTAGTAACCGGAGAAGTTGTCATCGACTGGCCATGCGGCATTGGCAATGACATAGGCACTCCCATTGCCTCCACGACTGTAATTGCCTAGCAAGGTACTCCTTGCATTTGCGTCATCGCTGGCCAACACCACTCCACCTTGAGGGGCAACCTTTGTCTTGAAGGTGATCCTCAAAACATCACCCTTCGAGGTTGGAGTGTCTATTGCCCCGAGCTTCGTTTTCTGACTAATACCCATTGGTCTCTACTCCTTTCTGAAATCAATGATGCTACTTCAAAATTGCCACAATTATCTGTCGTGGTCAAAGGAAAGTACTATCTGGTGGGAAATTCTGAACCTTGGACGAACCTACTTTGAACGGAACTAAGGAAGCCAGCCCCGCCACCGCTCGCTTCGCTCGCCACACCACAGAAAAATACTCTTTGCTCTTTTCATTTTGCGCGCGCCGGATTTCTTTTTCTCTTAATGAAAAGAGTATTTTTCTGTGGCGTCTTGCTTTGAAAAGCAAGGTGGCGGAACTGGCCTCTGTTTGATTTCGCTCGGGCATGGCGGAATTCCCCCCACACCCCCCTTCCGCCATGCCCTCGCTCGGACGGACGGAATTTTTGGCGGCGGCTACTTTTTGAAGAACCCGAATATGGATCGCCGTTTTTTCTTTCCGTAATACTTTTCTTTATCCTGTTCTTCTTCTATTCTACCACGCTCAATTTGTCTCTTGGTCCATCTCGATGCCCATTCAACTTCGTTATCCGTAATCCAATAGTGCGACTGACAAGGAAGGCTCCAGTTTCCTATCGATGGGTATAAGGAAATTGTCTCTCCGTCAAATGATAATTTCCAGTCGGTCGGAGAAAGCGGCGTGACAATTTCATTCCCACATCCACAACAACATTTATGAATTGCGGTTGAATAATCCATAGAAACATACACCACTCCGTTTTCGAGGGTGTCGGGAATATTTTTTACAAATTTATGAGACAATTTCATTGTTTATCAGCTTATTCACATTTATATCGTAGACGGAATGGTGTTCTTTCCCTAAATCATGGTAAAAACCAAACAGTTTTTTCCATTTTATGACAGCAAGCGCGGCATTGAGCGCATTGATCTCGGCTATCTGAACATTTTTATCATAATCATCGTTGTTTCCATCAGAGAAAGAAACTAATTTCTCGATGTGGTCATTTTTTGCGGGGGTTGCCGTTGTTACTCTTACGCTTCCAGTCAGCAGTCCATCTATCTCATTGATTCCTATTCCGATATCCACAAA
>MHIS01000003.1:9918-10197 GCA_001817635.1 Candidatus Colwellbacteria bacterium GWA2_46_10 | reverse complement strand
AACTCGTATGGGCGGGCGTATGGGAGGAGACAATATAAATACCAAGAAGCTTCAGGTAGTTGCGTATGAAAAGGATGAAAATCTGCTTTTGGTAAGGGGAGCCGTTCCTGGGGTAAAGGGAGGAAAGCTCAAGATATTCAATTTAACGGCCAAATAATATGAAAACTGACCTGTACAACAAAGGAGGTGAAAAGATCGGAAATGTAGAGGTTTCTGATAGGTTATTTGGCGCTCCTTGGAATGCAGATCTGGTTCATCAGGCTTTGAGGGTCCAAGAAA
>MHIS01000003.1:0-9906 GCA_001817635.1 Candidatus Colwellbacteria bacterium GWA2_46_10 | reverse complement strand
AAAGAATTGCTCACGCCAAAGACAGGGGAGAGGTACGTGGTGGAGGAAGAAAACCTTGGAGGCAAAAGGGTACAGGACGTGCAAGACACGGATCTATTAGATCTCCTTTGTGGGTTGGGGGAGGAAGAGCTCATGGACCAAATAAGGAGAAGATATACAGTTTGCATATCTCTCAGAAGATGCGCCAGGGCGCGATGTTCGCGATTTTCTCCAAGAGGCTGGCTGAAGGAGAAATCAAGGTAGTTGATTCTTTGGGTATAACGGAGCCCAAGACCAAACTTTTAAGAGACGCCTTGAAAGTTCTCTCTCCAAGGCAAAACGCTTTGATCATTGTCTCTCCCGAGAACAAGGCTATCTTTGCGGCGAGCGGGAATATAGAAAAGGTGAAGGTGACGGACCCCAGAGCTTTGAACGTATATGACCTTTTGCGATACAAGAATGTCATTATCGAACAAGGTGCCTTGGAAACAATTGAACAGCATTATGGATCTAAAAAGTAAGATAATTAAACAACCCCTCATTAGTGAGAAAGGAACCGACCTCGGGGGTATTAACAAATACATCTTCTTGACCCATTCGGGGGCCAACAAGAATCAGATCAAGGAGGCTATTGAGAGCATATACAAAGTGCATGTAATGGATGTGAATGTGGTAAGGAACAAGAAAAAGGCCAACGAGTACAAGAAGGCCATTGTCACCATCAAAGCAGGTGAGACCATAGATGTAATTCCACACTAATGAAAAAGTACAAAGGATATACGCAAAGCAGGCGCAATATGACAACCGTAGAGTACTCTGGTTTGAGTAAGATAGCGCCTATGAAATCCGCCCTTAAGGGTATGAAAAAGCATGCCGGGAGGAATAATCGGGGTCGCATTACCGTCCGCCACCAAGGCTCTGGGGTAAAGCAGACATACCGAATGGTAGATTTCAACCAAAAGAAGCTTGATATTCCTGGCCGTATTGAGGCATTGGAGTACGATCCATACAGGAGCGCCTTCATTGCGAGGGTTGTATATAAAGACGGAGAAAGGCAATATCATCTAGCCCACAGTAAGGCCAAAGTAGGGGACAACGTTATCTCCTCGGCCAAAAGCCCCCTGAAGGCGGGTAACCGCATGCCTTTGGGCAAGATCCCTGCCGGATACGAGGTACACAATTTGGAAACAAGACCGGGTGGAGGAGGGATAATCATCCGCAGCGCCGGGAGCGCCGCTCAAGTTTTAGGGCACGACGGCGCATATACTCAAGTTAAGATGCCATCCGGGGAAGTAAGGAAGATGCCCTCCCTGGGTTTCGCCACTTTGGGGCAGGTTTCAAATCCTGAGCATAACCTGACCGTTATCGGCAACGCCGGGAGAAAACGCAGAATGGGTGTGCGTCCCACGGTACGCGGTACCGCCATGAACCCAAGAGATCACAAATATGGTGGTGGAGAGGGAAAACAGCCTCGGGGTACCAAGCGTCCTAAGGACAAGTGGGGTAACATAACCGGTGGCCGCAAGACGCGTAAACCCAAGAAGTGGTCAAATAAATTGATAGTTTCAAGGAGAGTAAGCAGAAGGAATAAAAATAACAAATAACCATGGGTAGAAGTTCTAAAAAGGGTCCATACGTAGATCCAAAACTGTTTGAGAAGATGAAGCGTCTTCCTTCCGGTAGCAAGGAGGTAATTAAGATGTGGTCTAGAGCCTCTTCGATCGCCCCGGAGATGGTGGGATATGTTTTTGGGGTGCATAACGGCAGGGACTTTGTAGAAGTCACCGTCACCGAAGATATGGTAGGACACAAATTTGGAGAGTTCTCGCTAACCCGTAAGTTCACCCGCCACGGAGGTAAGATCCAAAAGGAGTTGGAACAAAAAGCCGTGGAGACAGAAAAGAAATAGGATATGGCCAACAAGCAAGACAAAATAGCGACAGCTTCAATAGCAAACCTCAATATAGCGCCTCGCAAGGTACGCTTGGTTGCCGATCTCGTAAAAGGACAGCCCGTGGTTTCCGCTATTGCCTTGCTTCAAGCGCTACCTAACCGTAGCAGCGGTCCCATTGAGAAGTTGATCCACTCGGCGGTTACAAACGCCAGGGCCAAGAATCTGGATTTGGGTAAGTTGGTGGTGCAAAACCTCACGGTGGATAAAGGGAGAGTTTTGAGAAGAATGAAGGCGAAATCCAGAGGTATGGCGGGATTAGTAGAGCACAAGCAAAGCCACGTATACCTGACTATCCAAGAATCTCCAGATCTGAAGGGTCCGGCTTACGTCCTTCCTCAAAAGGTGAAGAAGGTTAAGAAGGAGGTAAAAGAGAAGGCGGCAGCTAAGGGGAAAGAGAAGCCTCAGTTTAGGGAAACGGAAGAAAAGCCCAAACCGGAGAAAAAGGGAGGGTTCGTCAAGAAATTCTTCCAAAGAAAATCAATATAGAATATGGCTAGAAAAGTTCACCCAATTTCATATAGGCTCGGTATCAACAAGGATTGGATCTCTCGTTGGATGCCTCCAGCCGGGAACTTCAGGAAATACCTCAAAGAAGACGAGGCTATTAGAAAGATCATCGACAAGACTATTACCAAAGCGGGCATAGATAAGGTTGAGATCGAGCGCACCCCCGGACAGTACAAGGTTATTATCCGTGCTTCTCGTCCCGGTATTGTCATTGGCCGAGGAGGCAAAGGCATTGAAGATCTCTCCAAGGCTATCCAAAAGAAGGTGGGAATAACGGCACCCATTAACTTGAACGTAGAAGAAGTGAAGCGCACAGAGGTATCTGCCTCCGTGATGGCCCAGAACGTTGCCTTTGACTTAGAAAAGCGTATGCGCTACCGCAGGGTGATGAAAAGGCATATTGATGTTGCCATGCAAAACCGGGAAGTACAGGGCATCAAGATCAAACTGGCCGGAAGGTTGAATGGCGCAGAAATTGCCCGCACCGAAGAGCTCAAGAAGGGCAAGCTGCCTTTGACGACTATCCGTGCCAACATCGATTACGGAGAAACCGTTGCAGTCACCACGTATGGCTCGATCGGGATCAAGGTATGGTTATATAAGGGCGAAATTTTCAACAAGAACGATAAATAGCCATGTTAATGCCCAAGAAAGTTAAACATCGCAAGTGGCACAAGGGTCGCAGCCGCAAGCGTACCAGTGAAACTCGAGGCACGGAGGTTTCTTTTGGCGAATATGGATTGCAATCCCTCGGCCTCTCCTGGCTCAACTCCAGGCAGATCGAAGCTGCCCGTCGTGCCATCACCCACTTCCTTAAGCGTGAAGGCAGGATGTGGATCAGGATCTTCCCGGATAAGCCGGTAACGGCTAAGCCGCCCGAGATGACCATGGGAGGAGGGAAAGGGGCCGTGGATCACTATGTTTTTCCGGTAAAGCCTGGCAGAGTCATTTTTGAGCTCGACGGTATCTCTGAAGATAAGGCTAGGATCGCTTTTGATAGAGCCAAACACAAGTTGCCTTTCAAGACGAGGTTTGTTAAAAAGTCATAGCCTACATTATGAGAAAGAATGAAATTCAAAAAATGAGCAAGAAGACGGAAGCGGATCTACGTAAGGATCTTGCTTCATCGAGGGATGAGCTAAGAGGCTTGCAGTTTGAATTGGCCGCCGGGAAAGTAAAAAACATCGCCAAGGCGAAAGAAACCAAGAAAAAAATCGCTCGCATTTTGACCTTCATGCGTAATATAGGTGGAAAATAACATGGAAGACATTAAGAAAAGCCGTAAACTCAAAGGTACCGTTGTCTCAGACAAGATGCAGCGTACGGTTGTGGTAGCTGTGGTAACTGACAAGAAACACCCTAAATACCACAAGTATTTCAAACAAACCTCCAGATTCAAAGCTCATGATGAGGAAGATAAGTATAAGGAGGGAGATGAGGTGATAATTCAAGAAACGAGACCTCTATCCAAGGAAAAACGTTGGAAGGTCATCGGTTTCGTTAAAGAAAAGAAAACGTCATGATCCAGGAAGGCACCATTTTAAAAGTAGCCGATAACTCGGGCGCCAAGGTTGTGCGCTGTTTTAGGGTGTTGGGGGGGAGTAACCGAAAACACGCCAATATTGGTAATTTAGTCATTGCTTCTGTGCAAATAGCGGAGCCTCGCAAACTTCTCAAGAAGAAAGAAATTGTATATGCGGTGGTAGTTAGGACCAGGGCTCCTTTGCACAGAAAGGATGGAACATACGTGAGATTTGACGAGAACGCGGTGGTCATCATTGAAAAAGGGAAGAAGGACCCTAGGGGTACCAGGGTTTTTGGTCCAATTCCCCGGGAGATCAAGGATAAAGGATACGATAAGATAGCCTCGTTGGCTCAAGAAATTATCTAAAACATGGTTGGCAACAAGATGAAAATCAAAAAGGGAGATAAGGTGGTGATGTTGAAAGGCAAAGACGTTGGCAAATCAGCCAAGGTCTTGAAGGTATATCCAGCCAAGCAAAGAATTGTGGTGGATGGCCTTAACCTCATCAAGAAGAACTTGCGTCCCAAAAAGCAGGGAGAAAAGGGCCAAATAGTTTCCATTCCATCTGCGGTGAGGATAGAGAACGTCCAGGCGTTATGTTCTTCCTGCAATAAGCCAACCAGGGTGTGGTTTTTGATAAAGGGTGATAAAAGGGAAAGACATTGTAAGAAATGCAAAGCAAAGATCTAGAAAAAATAGTAGTGGGGATCGGGGTAGGTAAGCTTAGGCAAAACGCTCAGTTTGAGAATAGTATTTTACCCGAGATCACCAAAGATATTGCAGCCATAACTGGACAAAAGCCTCAACCTCGACCAGCCAAGCAATCCATTGCCGGATTTAAGCTGCGTGAAGGCAATATGGTTGGTTTGAAGGTCACCCTAAGAGGCAAACGCATGCGAGACTTTCTGGCGCGTATGGTTAACGTCGCTCTCCCTCGCGTTCGAGACTTTAGGGGCATTGATCCAAAGCAAATTGATAATGCGGGTAATTTGACAATAGGTTTCCGCGAACATACTGTTTTCCCTGAAATTTCTCCTGAGGAATCAAAGTTCGATTTCGGTTTTCAGGTAACCTTGGTATCGGGCACGAAAAACAAGGAACAGGCCAGAGCCGTATTCGATAAGTTAAACATTCCTTTTGAGAAAGAAGAGGTTAAGAAATAAAGATGGCCAAGAAATCACAAATAGCCAGGGCGTTAAAGACACCGAAATTCAGTTCTCGGATCATTAGGCGTTGTTTTCGATGCGGGCGCAGACGCGGGTATATGCGTGATTTTGATCTATGCCGTATTTGTTTTAGAGAGTTGGCCAGTCGAGGCCGTATTCCCGGAGTTAAAAAAGCATCCTGGTAATATGTATCAAGATACTCTAACTAGAATCAAAAACGCTCTAATGAGGGGCAAACAGAAGGTAAAGGTGCCCTATTCCACTTTTGATATGAGCGTTTTGGAAGTGTTGGCAAAGATGGGATACATAGATTCTCTTCAAAGAAAAGGGAGGGGAGTGAAAAGGATCATCGACATCAAGCTCAAATACATTGAGCGAGGCAAACCAGCCATCACTAATTTCAAGTTTACGAGCATTCCATCGAGGAATATATATTCCGGCTATAGAGCTCTAAAGAGTTCTCACCAAGGATATGGACACTACGTTGTCTCTACCCCTAAGGGAGTATTTGAAGGAGGCGAGGCGAAAAGGCAAAAAGTTGGCGGAAAGGTACTTTTTGAAATTTGGTAACATGAGCAAAATCGGGAAAAAACCAGTAAATATTCTCGAGGGCGTTACTGTCGAGATCAAAGAGGATCATTTGGAAGTGAAGGGCCCGAAGGCAACCTTGACCGTTCCTATGCTCCCCGGCATCGCCGTTGAGATCAAAGAAGGCCAGGTATTTTTCACAGCCAAAAATGACGCCAAACAAACAATAAGCAACTGGGGGACTGCGCGTGCTCTAACTGAAAACGCGGTAATCGGGTCAAAGGAAGGATATACAAAGACCCTTCTCATAGAGGGTGTGGGATACAGGGCCGCCATGGAGGGAGATACCATAGTGCTGAACCTAGGGTTTTCCCACCCCATCAAGTATGCTATGCCCGAGGGTATTTCTGCTGTCGTGGATGCTAACAAGATCACGATCAGCGGAGCAGATAAAGGTTTGGTAGGAGAGGTTACGGCCTCGATCAGGAAATACCGTAAGCCCGAACCGTATAAGGGAAAGGGAATCAGGTATGAAAATGAGGTTGTGAAGAGAAAGGCTGGCAAGAAAGCAGGAACAACGTCTGCATAAAAATGAATCGCAACATACAGAAAATATTGCGCGGGAGGCGGGTTCGAGCCAAAATCAGAGGGACGGCGGAAAGGCCTCGTTTAACCGTATTCAGAAGCAATCGCAGTATTGAATTGCAGCTTATTAACGATGTCGAAGGTAAAACCCTAGTTATGGCTACTACCAAAGAGGTAAAGACGGCTAAGGGAAAAACCCAAGCGTCGGAGGAGGCGGGCAAGCTTATTGCTACTAGGGCTATAAAGGCTGGTTTTAAAAGAGCGGTTTTTGATCGCGGACACTACAGATATCACGGTCGGGTCAAAGCCGCAGTTGATGGAGCAAGGGAAGCTGGGCTAGAAGTATAAAATGGAAGAAGGAAGGAAAAACAGGAGAGGCGGAAGAGATTCCCGCAGACCCATTAGAGAAAACAGGGTCCAGGAATTTCAGGAACAGGTAATTGACCTTAGAAGGGTTACTAGGGTTATGTCCGGCGGTAAAAGGTTCCGTTTTCGAGCAACCGTTCTGCTCGGCAACGGGAAAGGCAAGGTTGGCGTGGGGGTAGCTAAGGGATTGGATGTGGAAAGTTCTATCGCTAAGGCCAAAGCTAAGGCCAAGAGGAATATGATCGAGATTAAATTGAACGAAGGGAGTATCCTACATGAGGTGGAGGCAAAGTTCAGCGCCGCCAGGGTTCTTATTAAACCCGCTCCCGCAGGACACGGACTGATGGCCGGCGGTTCTCCTCGGTTAGTGCTGAAATTAGCGGGTATCCAGAATGTAACCGCTAAGTGTCTCGGGAGCACCTCCAACAAGCTAACTAACGCTCTTGCCACAATAGAGGCATTGAAAAGCCTTAGGGTTTCTAAATAATGCAGCTACACACCTTACAACCCACGCATAAATCTAGAGGTAAAAAACGTATTGGACGTGGGGGTAAGCGCGGCACATATTCTGGAAAAGGGATTAAAGGACAAAGCTCAAGGGCCGGAAGAAAAATCAGGCCGGGTACACGCGATTTGATCCAACAGATTCCAAAGTTAAGGGGTTCACGCAATATCGGACCCAAGAAAAGATCTAAAAAGCAAAGGGGAGCCCCAAAGGCGAAAACGGAAACAAAAGCTAAGGCACAATGATTAAAAGACTAATCGGCGCTTTTAAGTTCGCGGATATGAGGCGCAAACTGCTCATTATTGCAGTCATCCTCATTGTATTTAGGCTTTTGGCTAACGTCCCGATCCCTGGAGTGAACCATGATGCGTTAGCGCAATTCTTTGGTTCAAACCAGTTCTTTGGATTTCTTAACATATTCTCGGGAGGCGCGTTATCGAATTTATCCATAGCGATGCTCGGTCTTGGGCCCTACATCACGGCAGTCATTATCATGCAGCTTTTAACCATGATCTTCCCTAGGTTAAAAGAGATGTATTACGAAGAAGGTGAAGCGGGGAAGGCCAAATTTAACAGGTACTCCAGGTATTTGACGGTGCCACTTGCCGCTTCCAGCGGTTTTGGATTTTTGAAGCTTCTTTCAAATCAAGGGATCATACAACAATTCACCCTCGGAGAAACTTTTATGAATGTTTTGGTGATAGTAGCCGGATCTATGTTTTTAGTCTGGCTTGGTGAACTGATAGATGAGCAGAAAATAGGGAACGGCACATCTATCTTGATTATGGCGGGTATCGTAAGCGGTCTGCCTATAGCGCTAAGAAACGCCATCGTTTCATACCAACCGAGCGACATTACGACCTATCTCTCTTTTGTAGTGCTCGCGCTGGTTGTAATTGGAGGTATTGTCATGATGAATGAAGGAGAGCGCAAGGTTCCTGTTTCTTACGCAAGGAGAGTTAGGGGGAACAAGCTCTACGGAGGAGTTTCTAGCTATCTGCCTTTGCGCGTGGGACAAGCGGGAGTGATCCCCATTATTTTCGCTATCTCACTGTTACTTTTCCCTCAATTCATCGGACAGATCATTGCCGCTTTTTCGTATGATCTGGGACAAAAGGTAATGACGTTCACATCGGTTTTGACCAATAATCAATTGATTTACGGTTTACTTTATTTCATCTTGGTTTTTATCTTTACCTATTTTTACATAGGTATTACCTTCGATCCCCAAGAGATCTCCAAGAATCTACAGCGCAGCGGAGGCTTCATCCCCGGCATTAGGCCGGGTGTTCCAACCGCCATCTACCTCAAAAGTGTGGTTCAGAGGGTTACTCTCTTTGGCGCTACCGCTCTGGGGTTGATAGCCGTGCTACCCATTGCAACTCAAGCCCTCACCGGCACGCAGGTGCTGACAATTGGGGGTACATCTATCTTGATCGTGGTGGCGGTTGCCCTCGATGTAGCCAAACAAATAGAATCCCAGGTTACCGTCAGAGAATACGAAAATATTTAACCTTTTCACTTTGAGTATTAATTCGTAAACTTAGAGTGAAATGTCTAGAGCAATAATCATCACGGGGCCTCCCGGATCTGGAAAGGGAACTCAGGCCAAGCTCGTTGCCGAATACATCGGAGGAGTTTGGTACGATACCGGCGCCAAAATCAGAGAACGCTTAGCAAGGGGTGAGGTGTTGGATAAAGGATATGTTGAAGGATATGCGGTCGGCAAACTTTTGGACCCCAACAAAACTTTGAAGATGGTTTTGGGAGATATCAAGGAAGTTTTTGCCTCTCAAAAAAGCGTTGTTCTAAGTAGTTCCCCAAAAAGCACCATTGAAGCTTTTGGTTCTGGCGATGATGGGCTAATGCATATGCTTCGCGACACGTACGGGATGGAAAATATATTGATTTTCCGTATTCATATACCTTTGGAGGAATCCATAAAGAGAAATATGAAGCGTGAAGATGGTCGAGTAGATGACACCCCAGAGACTATTAAATCTAGGTATGAAGATCAATACGGAAAATCGGTGGCCCCCACGATCGAGGCCATCAAAGCCCAAGGCTACAACGTTATAGATATAGACGGTATACCTTCTCCCGAGGAAGTTTTTGAAAGCATCAAACAACATCTCTAGATGGAATACGTAAAAACTCCAGAGCAAGTCAAGAAAATCAGGCAATCTGCAAGAATTCTTGCAGATGTTTTGCGCAAACTCCAAAAAATGGCGAGACCGGGAGTCAATCTGTTAGAGCTTGAAGAATTCGCTCAGGTTTCAATACGAGAGCACGGAGGGAAACCTGCTTTTCTAGGATATAAACCGACCGGTGCTAGAAAACCGTACGGATATGCTCTGTGTACTTCTCTGAACCACGTAGTGGTGCACGGCACTCCTTACTCATATGCACTCAAGGAGGGTGATATTTTGAGTTTGGATCTAGGTGTGGATTGGCAAGGAGGTATTAGTGATGCCGCCCTCACCGTTGGGGTAGGACAAATATCCAAGAGGGATGAAGAGCTTATAAATATCACAAGGAGAGCTCTAGAGAATGGTATTGCTCAGGCGAAACCGGGGAACACAACGGGGGATATAGGACGCGCTATTGAGGAAACCGCAAAGAGAGCCGGGGCCAAGGTGATAGATGGCCTTACCGGGCACGGAGTGGGAAATGAACTACACGAAGAACCAACGATATACAATTTTGGAGAACCCGGAGAGGGAGAGCTTCTTGAAGAGGGGATGGTATTGGCTCTAGAGCCTATGATCTGCTTTACAACCAGCAAGATCGA
>MHIS01000002.1:12252-13794 GCA_001817635.1 Candidatus Colwellbacteria bacterium GWA2_46_10 | reverse complement strand
TATGACATGTATATAGCCTGCAATACCGGAGAAGGTATTCCAAGCTATTGAACCATTACGAGGAAATTGACTAGTGGTATATATCGTGGTATCCATAGATACCGTTCCTTCATATAAATATTTAACTCTCTGGTTTTGCTGTATAGGAATAGTATTTGAACAATTCGAGGCCTATTCCCATACAGCAATCAAACAAGATCAACGAGAAGCAGAAGGAGGACGCAATGCCCGACGAAACCGACCTCTACTGGTCCATTGGATCCATGGCCAACGCATTCGAAAGAAGAGATCGTGGTCCGAGTTGGGATGGGAACCAAGGCGCATCGTTTCCTCAGAGCGATGTGGATGATTTCCGTGCCGGCGCCCGATTCATTCCAAGCGAAGTCACCCTTCTCCGACGCAAGGGCAAGAAGGTCGACTTCGTGCGGGAATGCTCGAATTCGTGCTGTTGGTACTGGGAGCTGCCCGAAAGCAAGCGAATCTGGCACTTCGGAAGTGCAGGCGCCCTACTAGCCATTGAGAAGAACGGCGGCTCTTGTGCGCACTGTGGAAATACCCACAGCACCGGCAGTGGTCACTGTTCTCCGACTTGCAGCGACGAGCACCACAACTACCACCCTGGAGTGTAACAACTCCAGCCAACCAGAGAGCAACGACCCCTGTCACCAACAGGGGTTTTGATCGTTTGTGGGATTAGTTTTTATAAAATCTACTACTAATGAGTAGACTAAAGTTGAGTTAGTCCCACGTAGGAGCGTAGTGCCAGGACAGTTCTTTTTCTGGAATAATCTCAAATAAGTGGGTCTTCTCGGTGATATAGCTGTCGTCCATATCTTTGCCGTACTTATCCCAATAGAGCTTTCTGATTGGGAAACCTAGTTTGTCTTCCGCATATTCCTTTACTGAGCCCTCAATGATGTAGGTCACCTTACCCCCAAAGCATAGAGCTATCCTATTATTATGTCTGATATTCTTGTATTTGACCGTTGTGATATCCGTTTCAAAGTAGATCTTGCCGTCGTGGAGCACAAACCAAATAGGAGCAATGTGGGGTGTGCCGTCAGGTCCGGAGGTAGCTATATATGCTATCTCTTCTTTCTCAAGAAGTTTCTCTTTTTCTGTTTTGCTAAGTGGCATTTTGAAAGTATACTCTTAACGAACAATCTCCCTTACGGTCATTAATGTCTTTCCCATCTTGTTGTCACCCTCGCCATTGCAAACTCCCCAGTAGTGATCATCCCAGTCATTAGTTTCTTCTAAATATTTGCCTCCGGTTGCCAGAAGTTTTTCCCTCAACTCCTCGTTATTGGAAAACTTATACAAAACTAGGGAAAACATTAGATTATCCCTGACCCTATCCCAGTACTCCCCGTTAAAATTAGGGGCTGCGCGACCGAGTCGCTTAGCCTCATCAGCATCAACCTCCGTGAATTGCGAGCGTTCTTCTAGAGGATATTTATGAGCTTGAAAGGCGTGTTCTACAGATCTAAACTTAATACCCATAAATTTGATCTCTGCCGGGAAGAAGTTTGATAGGAAATA
>MHIS01000002.1:11891-12205 GCA_001817635.1 Candidatus Colwellbacteria bacterium GWA2_46_10 | reverse complement strand
GGGGAGCACAGAGTGCTCCCCCATTCCGGTCACGTTGGTCGCCGCCGGCGTCAGCCGAAGGCCAGGGTGTAGTGCTTGCGTCCGTCCGCGTCGATGTGGCCGATGCCATCGATCGGTACCAGGGCCACCCGGCCGGAGGCCGCGGAGTCCTTGACGATGATGGCGAGGGTGATGATCAACCCGAGAGCAAACGCACTGGTCATGGCGGTGCTCAGCGAGTGCGTGTAGAACGCGACTACGGCAATCGTGGTGCCGAAGAACATCGTGGCGAGTAACGGCTGGTCCTCCCACATCTTGCGGAAGTCGAGCCGCCT
>MHIS01000002.1:10423-11748 GCA_001817635.1 Candidatus Colwellbacteria bacterium GWA2_46_10 | reverse complement strand
GGGTCTTCCTCATCGCGTTCCTCCTCTGATGAGTTCTCCCCTATAGCGCTTTCGCACTATCGGTACGCCTTTTAACCAACGGGGAGCCTAGGCGTCTTATAAAGACCAGTTAAGTGATCTCCAAAAGACGCCTAGACTCGTAATCAATGAACTATTAGTCGATAGTACCCAGTTTATGGCTATATGTCAAGACTATCGTTACTACATTGACTGATACTGATTTCGAGCACCCATAGAAAGTGACAAAAGTGAGAGATTTGTAGATCTGATGGCTATTTAAAGAGATGTAGTTCCACACTATCAATAAATCCTTGCGTGAAATCTTTCGGTTTTTCTTTCATTTGTCTGCGAAGATCGTTGATATTAACCCATTTTATCTCTGATACCTCACCCTTACTAAAGTTCACCTCTCCGTCATGTCTGGCTTTATATAGCATATTGAAACGTTTCTTTATCTTCCCATCATCGTCTACTTCATCCTGGTAGAATTTTCCCACCTCCTCTAGCTCCACTCCCTTAATGCCCATTTCCTCTTCAAGCTCTCTTTCGGCAGCCGCAAGGTAATCCTCTCCTTCGTCTACGTGTCCAGAGGCAGATTGGTCCCACCTACCAGGAAGATTTTTTAGCTTATCAGACCTTTTGTGAATGAGCAGTTCTCCTTTTGAGTTAAAAACGAACAATCTGGCAATGCGGTGAATATTGCCGTTCTCCCAGGCTTGTTTCTTAGTTCCAGAGCCTATTATGTTATCGTTCTCGTCAACGAAGGTTATGTTTTTACTCATACCAAAACCTGTCTATCAACTTAGATTTTTTATGAAATCTTCCGTAGAGTTATAAAACTCGTTGAAGATGAGATACAGGCTCTCTGTCTCTTTTTGTTCACCGATTACGATACAACGCTTACCCATTCCGTAAGCGACACCAGCTTCTAGGTGGGCTGATTTACCCGCTGGGAGAAGCAATATTAAGGTCTCGGAGTTTTTGAGGGCATTCATATCAACATCAAATATCTCTTTTACTCTATGATCATTACGCCAGTCTGGAATACTCTCAAAATGTTTCATAAACTCCTCTGGTGCGTGTTTCCCCTCCAAGTCTTTTAGTTCGTAGTCGGCACCGTCACCCTCAACAAAGCAATATACTGTTTTACCCTTGCTTCTAATATCTTTTACTAATTTGAGGACGTTTTCCTTGTTTCTCCAACGAGCGGCTATGAAGTATTCGTATTTCATACCCAAATCCTATCACATTTAGCTTCCTAGATCGGTCTCAACTGGCTGGGGGTCTAGGACTCGAACCGCCTAGATCCAATATCGCATAGAACC
>MHIS01000002.1:5005-10323 GCA_001817635.1 Candidatus Colwellbacteria bacterium GWA2_46_10 | reverse complement strand
AGACTTGGTCTTCTCTAGCCATTTGTTCAACTGCCATAGAGATCTGGCTATTCTTTTCCTCCAAGATCCCGCAAACTCTATCTAGGAACTTTATGCTATCCAAGTTCTTTTCTTTTGTTTTCTCTTTAGTTTTCCCAGCAACTGCCAGAGTGTGCTCTATGAGAGGTAGATCGTGAGTATAGTCATTGAGAACCGGGAAATCGAATTTGACCGCGTGATCGTATAAAACGTAAGTTTCTATAGACTCGTAGGGAAAATCTTTTAACTTTGGTTCTAAGGCGGGGTCTCTAAGGTTATAATATTCTCTAATAATAAGCTGGGCTGGCTGGCCTTTGTATTCGACTTTGTACGGCCCGTGGACTTCTCTAGCAACATTATTGCAGTTTCTAAAAATTGCCTCATTAAGACTTAAAAGAGCGGCGTGCAGCCTAGCAAAAAGGCGATTAAGATTACCTCCTTTGCTAACATCGGTCCATTCAGTCCCGGAAATCAATTGCTCAACCCTATTGCTATCCCAAATAATGTTATCGCCGTCTTCACAGAAAATATTGCCAGCCATCTGCGTTTGGATCATCTCTAAAAATTCTAGAATTAAGCTAATCCTTTTTTCCTTCTTGATTCCCATTGATTTCATTATCCGAGGAGCACTAACCACCAGAAGCCAGGTGGCTGAGGGGTAAGAAATAGTATCGGCTATTTCTTTTAAGGTATATTTTCTTTTTAATAACTCGAAGTTTCTCAGTAGGACTCCATAAAAGTGATCGATATAAAGAGGAGAATAGTACAGATGATTAAGGGGCCACCAAGCATCGGGGTCTAGAATCTTCCCGCTATCAAATGAACATCTCTCAAAAGCCTTTATCATTTTATCTATCAAGACATCGCTATTCTTTTTCATGATTTATAAACTACTCCTTGATAGCCATCGACGATTACTTTCATCCCATCGCTAAGTTTGTGGGTGGACTCTATTGTGCCAACAACAGCTGGAATGCCGAACTCCCTACAAACAATTGCTGGATGAGAAAGAATTCCTCCCGTATCCGTGATAACAGCTGAAGCCTTCATTATTACAGGTAGCCAAGGCGGACTCGTTATTCTCGTCACCAGAACAGCTCCCTCTTCCATCTTCCCGAACTCACCTATATTTCGAACAACTATAACTTTCCCCTCTACAATGCCAGGGCTTCCACTCTGGCCGCTCACTAGCACTTCTTTATTTTGTTTTTTCATAGTTTCTTTCTAATTCTTTCTCTTTCAAAGCCATGCATTTCCTCAAGATAATCTTTGTTATTCAATACTTTTTCAATTGATTCCTCACCCTGTTTGTATAATTCTTCTGCCAATTTTTTATTCTTGAAATAGTATTTTGCTACTTGAGACATCACGGGATGAATCTCGCCACCGATTTTTGGAATTTCTTCTAATTTAAAAAATCCGGAACCCTTCTTTGTTTTAACCTCCCCCTTTCCTTTAATTTTTATTTCATAAATTTGTACTATGGCTGGGAAAAGGCCCAGCTTAACCATGTACGAGACATCAAGATCTTCAAGAACCTCGCCCTCCGCAGTCAGCTCCTTCACTACCTCCAGCTCAACGTCTCCTAAAAACCTTTTAGTGAGTCGAATCGCTATGTCTTTTGCTGTTCTGTCTCCCCGATCTGGGTTTACATATCCCATCGGGATGACCCACCATCCTTTTACCGGGCTAAGACCAATCTGGTGAAGCAAAAGCTTGCCACGATACATAACAATTGCTCCTCCTAACGGCCTATTTACAGCCCTATATAGCTCTTTTAAGCCACCTCTTCGCACTTTAGAGTAAAGGTAATCAGCAAGGAGCGTATTCTTTGCGAGGCCCTCGTCTATCTCCCCCGCGTATTTCATCCTCATGAGATCCAAGAAGTCAGCGATTTCCTCTCTAGCTCTTGCATACGATGCAAGTGGTGTTTTCCTTCTTATATCTCTCAAAACAGTTATGTGCTTTTTGAGACTAAAGTCATTCGTGTCAAAACCCAGGTCAAAGAGTGTCTGGGGTTGATAATCCGCAGAGACTAAAAGCTCATCAACCTCTGTCTCGTTGAGATCTAGGCCCGTGGCTATTCCCAGAACCACATCGCGCTCGGGAGGTTTTCTCGTACCGCTCTCCATCTTCGATAGATATGTTGAATCGAGCCCCAATATTGTAGCGAGCTCTTTCTGGGAAAACCTTGCCCTTTTTCTAAATTTCTTGAGCAGAGTCCCGAATCTCATACCTAAAAATGTACACAGCACATGACAACCTGTCAAGACGCTTTATATTTATTGACTATCAGTCAACTGTCCTATGTGTGGTCTAGTCCTCTATTGTCGTTATGGGCCTGCTCTGCACGATGTAAAAATCACCGTTTTCCAAGACCCATTCAATGTCCTGCGGATATTTGAAATGTTTTTCTATATCAATACATATGCGAGATAGATTTTGTATTTGATCATCTAGGAGTTTCTGTGTAGTCCCTCGAGGATTAATCTTAATGTCTGTTAACTCCATAGATTCTCTATCAACAATATATGTATCTGGGGTTACTGCGCCCTGGACCAATGCCTCTCCTAATCCAGAGATGGCCTCGACGACTAACTGGTTTCTGTTTTGAGCGTTAGGATGTAGGGTAAAACAAACTCCCGATACGTTCGCTTGGATCATTTTCTGAATTACGACTGCAATTGATATGTCTCTTGGATCAATACCAGAAGCCTTGGCATAGGATTTTGCACGCTCTGATTCCACAGATTTCCAGCAATCTTCAATCCGTTCGATGAGCCTGTCCCGAGAGGTATTCAAATAGGTTTCGAATTGGCCCGCCCAAGAGGCGCCTTTCTGATCTTCCACAGAGGCCGATGACCTGACCGCCACCTTATCAACATTGAGGTCGTCGAACTTTTGCAAGACCTCCTGTTGTATTTCTCTAGGAATACCCTGTTTAGAGAAAGTTTTATGGGCCTCTATTGTAAAAACAAATCCACTCGGGACCGAGAATAAACCCCTAATCAATTCTGCGAGGGTAGCCCCCTTCCCTCCCGTGACTGATGGATCACGCGCCAACGGATCTTGTAGTGAAAGTATGTACTTCATAGTACTTATTATAACCCTCTTCGGGCGCCCGAAACCCATACCCCTCTCGTGCTAGCTCGAATTGGCTGCCGGGCTAGGGCTCGAACCTAGACTGACGGCTTCAAAGGCCGCTGTGCTACCATTACACAACCCGGCATAGACTCTATCCTTTATACTCACTCTCTCGCTTTTCTTCAATAAAGATTTGACCACGGAAGTAATTTGGGGTACAAGGTACTTGTTTCGAAAGGAGATCGCACCTTGTCCGGACAGGGATCGGAGATTCGCACGCAAACCCTTCCCTTTGATATAGGGGATGTGCCGTGCAGGTGGAGTTTTTCGTTCTTTCCCCATGACCCTGAAAACCAAGATGCACGGGAGCAACGCGAGCAAATGGCAAAGTCGTTGTGTACCCGGTGCGATGCCAAGGGTGAGTGCCTTGAATTTGCCTTGGCAACCAGGGAGAAGTACGGAATATGGGGTGGTACAACAGAAAAAGAGAGGAGGAGGATTCTTCGACGGAGGACGAAGGACTGATGACCCCCTCAAGATCAACTCATCTAGGCGTTGTGTCCAAGTTGCCCTACAGGAACAGACACCGACGAGCAAATACCGGCCAATTACATAACAGAGCCTTTACTGTCTATTCCCTAACAAGAATGGAGAGCAAAGGCTCTAACACTTTTAAAAACTATGATAATATTGAAAAATATGAAAAACAGACAAAAGAATCTCCTTTATTGGGGAATAGCTATATTGGTAGTCGCTGGTATCGTCGGAGGGCTTATCTACTACTCAAACCAACCAGCGCCTCTAGATGAACTCGCAAAGTGTCTTGGAGAAAAAGGTGCCACTTTCTACGGCGCATATTGGTGCCCAGTGTGTAACAAACAAAAGACAACCTTTGGACGCTCAGCCCAATATCTCCCATATACAGAGTGCTCTGACCCAGGCACGAGGAATCAAAACGAACTTTGTGCGAACGCCAAGATAGAGGCATACCCCACCTGGGAATTCGCGAATGGCGAAAGAATGACCGGAGCCCTCTCCCTTACACAACTTTCGGAGAAAACCGGCTGCGCACTGCCTCAATAAAGTAAAAGAACTCTCTTTAAACCAAAAACTCGCCCGAAAGCGAGTTTTTGCAAGCCCTCGATTCTTCTTCTAATTCTCGAATACGTAATCTACGTATTCCCAAAACTTATCGTTCCCTCCAAGTTGCGCCGCACACTCGCTTCCCTCAGCCAAAGGACGCGCTGAAGAGTGGATCGCTTCAAGCGGGAAATGTCTGTACGCCCACACTATCTTATCTCCGTACTTTTCAATCATCTGCTTAACTTCCGGATGGAACCGCTTGCAGTAAGGGCACTCTAGATCTGAGTACTCTATCAAGACCACCGGAGCGTCTATAGATCCCCTTAGGTGATCCCCCTCTTCAAGTACTGGTACATCCGGAGCATCCGGAAGACCAAATTGACCCTCCAGCTCCGTTAGCTTAGCCGCATCATCTTCTATAGCCGCAGCGACATAGGCATCCAACATATCTGCCGGTAGGGCTCCTACCATGAAATACTGTTCCCCACTTGGGGTGACGATAATGGATGTAGGAGTTCCTCCAATTCCAACACTTGTTGCCTCTTGCAGATTCGTATCTACCCGCTCCGTCCCCCGTTTTTCAGCAACACACTTTTCAAACTCAACTTTCTTGAGACCCACGGCCTTAGCTACTTCCGCGGGAGTCACTACTTCCGACTGCGTAGGAGCAGTATTTCCTAACCCATCATTCCCAAAAGAACCTCCGTTATATACAACCGCCCCAGCAATAAGCAAACCCGCGACTACGATGGCTACTGGCACCACGTATGGGTTTTGTGTTTGATTTTCCATAAAGTCCATTATACCAAATCTTGTTATTTAGTCATTTCAGAGGTTATACTATCCCCATTATGGTAAAGCCCGTTATCTACACAACTCCTACCTGCCAGTTTTGCAAAATGGCCAAAGCTTTCTTCCAAGAGAAGGGCGTAGCCTATGAAGAGAAAGATGTAGTATCTGATCTGCAAGCCCGCCAGGAAATGGTGGATAAATCAGGACAACTCGGCGTACCCGTCATTACTATAGGAGACAATGTGATTGTGGGATTTGACAGACACGCCCTAGAACATCTCCTCGAAGAGAAATAGTTATTAACCTTTTTCAAACTATTTTCTTGACTCTCCCATAGAGTG
>MHIS01000002.1:353-4840 GCA_001817635.1 Candidatus Colwellbacteria bacterium GWA2_46_10 | reverse complement strand
CGTTCACTCTGGTTTGACAGCCAGCCGCCGCCGTCGGGCGACCGACACTTGCCCGCTCAAGGCACCAGTGGCTGGGCACGGCTACATCCGACCATTCGCGGAGAACCCAGTGGAGGACCCAACGGTCAACCACATTGCGCCGCGAGCGCATCAAAAGGATCCCCGAATCGGTCGGATGTAGTCCGTGTTTGTATATTTTCAAACACTTCAGTTCCGACTATAGATATCGAATTGCAATTTAACCCAGGAGGATAAATGGAAAATAAAGAAAACCGGCTATTCTGGGGAGGTTTTGATGTTGATTTCCTAGCTCGCAAATACGGCACACCTTTGTATGTATATGACGCTAAAACCATCCGCGAGCGTTACAGAAATATCGTGGACAACATCAAATACCCATATTTGAAAGTTCACTATGCCGTCAAAGCAAACTCCAACCCGGCAATATTACGTCTTCTCAAGAAAGAAGGGGCTAATGCCGAGACCGTGAGCCAAGGATCAGTCTCTCTAGCGCTCAAGGCTGGATTCAAACCCAATCAGATCATATATACCTGCAACGGAGTTGAGGAAAAAGAGTTAAAGTTCCTGGCTGAAAACCATATTAGAGTAAACATAGATTCATTGAGCCAACTCGAAAAATGGGGCCAAATTGCTCCAAACACAAAAGTGGGGCTGCGTCTTAATCTTGATCTTCACGCAGGCAGCCACGCCCACCTGCGAACAGGAGGCAAAAAGAGCAAATTCGGCATTCATTTTTCCAAAATTAAAGAAGCAAAGAAAATAGCCGCGAGATACAAACTACAGATCGTGGGACTGCACCAGCATATAGGAACGGACACCCTAACTCCCAAACCGTACATTCAAGCCATGAAAGCTCTCACTAAAGTAGCTCATCAGTTTGGGAACCTGGAATACCTAGACTTTGGTAGCGGCCTCTCCATCCCATACAAACCGGGACAGGAACCCCTAGACATAAAGGAATTCGGCAAAGAGTTTGATAAAACCATTGATGCGTTCGTACACGACTACGGCAAAGAGGTGGAAGCCATAATAGAACCGGGTAGATATCTGGTGGCTGAATCCGGAACTTTAATCGCCAAAGTAACCGACATCAAAGAAAATGGTAACGTCACTTTCATTGCCGTGAACACCGGCATGGGACATCTCGTAAGGCCTGCTATGTACGGCGCCTATCATAAAATCATTAACGCCAGCCGTATCAAAGGGAAAAAGATGAAAGCTACCATTGTCGGCAATATCTGCGAAAGCGGAGATACCTTCGGCACAGAAAGAGATATAGTTGCCCCAAAGGAAGGTGATTTAATCGCCATTCTCGATGCTGGTGCCTACGGTTTCACTATGAGCTCTTTCTATAACGCCCGAGTCCGTCCCGCTGAGATATTAATAGATGCCGGTAAGGCCCGCGTCATCCGAAAACGCCAGGAGATAAAGGACGCACTCCCCTACTTCTAACGCGTTTCGTCTATCCTAAAGTCCTTAAATCCTCGAAGTTCAGAATCTTCTTCCACTTCAACCTCTCGAACCTGAGCCATAGGAGGGCCATCTTTGCACCAATTAACAAATTCCCCTAAGGGTTCCTCTTCTCCTTCAATTTCTATATACACAGACCCGTCCAGGTCATTACGCACAAAACCGGCTAAACCTAATTCGTTCGCCTTCTTGAAAGCAGAGTCCCTAAAGAAAACCCCATGCACCCTGCCGTGTATGTGTAACCCTGCGTGTTTCATATCTTCTAGCGACTTAGTTGTTTAGCTTTCCAGGTTAGGAAACCGGCAACGATAACGCCTACTGCTGACGCCCATACCGGGATCTCCCACTCCCCTATGGTTACCGGCATAGCGTAAACCAACCTCAATAGATGAAGGACGGCTACCAAGCCGAAGATCACCCCTGAAAAGATTATGTACTCTTTTTGTTTCATCTTGAGAACTAACTGCGAAGGCGACCTTTATCCCTATTATACTCCCTTGTATTGATGAATCTTCTTATCAGAAGAATCAAAAGCACCAACACTAAAACTCCAGATAGTATATATATCAAGATTCTTCCCATGCTACCCTCCTGTTTTCATGTGATCAAAAACGTATTTCTTAGTAGCTCCGATCTTTTTCCCCGGATTGAAGATATTCTGCGGATCAAAGATCCTCTTTGTCTCCTCAAAAAGTTTGTATACTTTTCCTCCAAACATCTGTTTCAAATACGGCGCACGCACTATCCCGTCATTGTGTTCCGCCGTAATGGAACCCTTGAACTCAAGTACTAGGTTATACACTTTATCTGCGATCTCGGGAATAATCTCTCTGTTTCTTTGCTTGGACAAATCCATCAACGGGATAATATGAAAATTGCCATCCCCCAAGTGCCCAGTTATGGCATAAATCAATCCATATTCCTTTCTATCCAGGATCTTATGCAGTTTTGGCCAGAACTTAGGCAAGAACTCTGGACGCACAATTACATCATCTATAAAGGGCGCCGTCTGTTTCCCCCTCACCCTCTGGCGCAGCAAATTGAAACTCTCCCTCCTTATTAGATGATATTTGTCTGCCTCTTTCGCGCTTTTTGTAAAACGCATAGGAAGACCCAGCGGCTTCAAGTCGCCCATAGCCTTAAGAGCCCTTTCTTTGGCCTCTTCCGGCGTACTCCCCCCGAATTCAGCAAGGATAATGAGTTTGGGCAACTTAAAGCCATTTTTTAAGAGCATCCCCACCTCCGGAATAAAACTAAACGCCGTGGATATCAAGGTACCCTTCAAGCGCTTCATTAGATCCGGAAGGACGCGCAAAGCGATTCCCAACGTGCGGTCATCGTAACACTCCACCGTTTCCGGTTTTTGTTTGAGGATCTTAGGGATCAACTTTCCCACTAAGCGGACATCGTTCAGGAAAATTACCAGCATTCTGCTCGGTCTTCCGGATTTTATGAGGCGCAATTTAATATCCGTAATGATTCCCAGGGTCCCTTGAGAACCCACTAACAACTTGCAGACATCAAACTTCTCACTATCCCAAACATTCCAGAGATAATAACCGGCGGAGTTTTTGGACACCTTAGGCTTTGCCTTAGCCAGTAAATCCTTGTTCTTCTTAACCAATCGAAACAACTTGCGGTATATATCTCCCTCCAATCCCTTCAAGATAAGCTTTCTTCTTAGCTCGCTCTCGGAAATAGAGGAAAATGTATACTCTTCGCCGTCTTCCAAGATAACTTTGAGTTCTTCTACATAATCTTCTACTTTGCCGTAGCTTAGGGTATTTTCTCCCCCGGCATTGTTAGCCACCATTCCTCCAACCGTGCAGATCTCCCTTGAGGCTGGAAAAGCAGGTATAATGAGACCTTTCTTAAGGGTCTCTTTTTCGAAGTCTCTATAAAAAACTCCTGGCTCCACAAACGCATATCCTCCATTCTTCCCACGCGAGACCTTTCTGATTTGGTTTAGATGTTTAGTAACATCAATGATAATTGACTCGCCTATGGCGGCTCCAGACATATCAGTTCCTCCAGAGCGTATCGTAATACCTAGATCCGGATACTCTTTTTTATGGCTGGCCACGAACCTAACTACCGCCTGGATATCCTTCTTATTCTTCGGGAAAACTACCGCCCGAGGTTTGATCTCAAGAAGGCTTGCGTCGCGGCTATATAGATCAAGGGTTCGGGAATCGCTTTTGACCTCACCCTGGACGATCTTTTTCAGCTCTTTAGTTAAGTTCATCAACATGTTTTGAGATCCCTTTTCGCTAGATATTGCTGGTGGTATTCTTCAGCGCGGTAGAAAGGCCCAGCTTTTTCAACCGTCGTCACTATATTCTTATCGTATTTTCCTGAATTGTTTATCTCTTCAATCAATTTCCTCGCCAGCTTCTCTTCCTCGGATGTACGGTAGAAAATGACGCTTCGATATTGATCCCCCACGTCCAAACCCTGGCGGTTAAATTGAGTTGGATCGTGCACTTCAAAAAACTTCTCCAGAAGTTTCTGATAACTAACCTTTTGGGGATCGTACTTTAGGTCCACTACTTCCGCGTGTCTTGTATTCCCATTGCACACTTGGATGTATGTAGGATTTTTCACAGTACCGCCCATAAAACCGACTTCGGCGCTAAGAACACCCTCTATATGCTTAAAAACCTCCTCCACCCCCCAGAAGCACCCCGCCCCGAATGTGGCCCTCTGTGTTTTTCCCATCTTACCTATTATCTCCCTCACCCTGAATTTTCCCCCTCTCAAGACGCGAGAAAAGTTTCTCTATATTGCTCTGCGCCACATCCTCCAAAGACAGCCCCATTTCTGCTGACAAACGCGATAAATACCACAGAACATCTCCTAACTCCTTTTTGATCTCCTCCCTGTCTTCATCAGACACCACTCCGTCCTTGTCTCTTAATATCTTCTTTATTTTTTCCGCTACCTCCCCCGTCTCGCCAGCTAGACCCAATACGGGGTACACAAAGTTATTCCCCATA
>MHIS01000002.1:123-281 GCA_001817635.1 Candidatus Colwellbacteria bacterium GWA2_46_10 | reverse complement strand
TATCCACAAAAGGAGCGAGGACTGCGATTTCCTCCCTAAGACAGTCCATTATTTAAGTCCTAGGTGAAGTTTGTAAAGACGTTCGTATACGCCTCCTCTTTTCTTAATCAAACTCTCATGAGTGCCCTGTTCTACTAACCTACCCTTATCGAACACTA
>MHIS01000001.1:9632-11491 GCA_001817635.1 Candidatus Colwellbacteria bacterium GWA2_46_10 | reverse complement strand
ATATGCCTACCGCTATCGCATTTGTCGCATTTTACCCCTGACCAGAGATCCTATTTCAGATATACTAAAAGAGTCTAAGAAAACTCTTTATATGAAAAACAACATTGATAATTTTCGGAGTAATAAGGTGGATAAAAATCAATTCGACTAAATGACAACTCCACACTTAGAACATCTAGGAAAGTTCAAGAGAATCTTGGTTGATTACCAGATCAGCAATGAGGGCAAGGAATTGTTAGATACAACGAAGTTAGTTTTTCTGACTTCAGTTACGGCGGGTGGACGCAATACCATTATTCGAGAGTTAGAGAAAACCGGCCTCTATAAATTCTTTGTTTCGGATACGACTAGACCTCCTCGGATAAACAACGGCGTTATGGAACAAAACGGTGTTGAATACTACTTTATCTTAGAATCTGAGTTTATGGAGGGCCTCAAACGTGGCGAGTATCTAGAGGCTGAAGTTATACATAATCAACAAATATCAGGTATTAACCTCAAAGAATTGAGAAGGGTCAAAGAAGCGGGGAAGATAGGCATTAACGAAGTGGGTAGGCTGGGTGCGGAGAATATTCACCAAGCCAGCTCAAACCCTCATTTCATCTTTGTGGTTTTGCCTTCCTTTGAGGAGTGGATGAGGAGGCTAGAGAATCGTGGAAAAATATCAACGGAAGAGTTAAATAGGCGACTCGGAAGCGCCGAGAGGGAATTACAAGAAGCCCTAAACAGCTCCTATTTCAAATTTGTGATTAACGACAAAGTGGAAGACGCGGTTGAGACTATCAGAAACATTGTTGAACATGATATCTACCCTAAGGATTTAGACGAAAAAGCTCGTATCTTGGCCCAGGGGATGTTAAGGGGCGTAATGGAGAGACTAGGAAAGATAACCACCTAGAATGATCCAGTTCAAAGACAGGCAGGACGCAGGTAGACAGCTCGCTAGAGCATTAAGGGAATATTCCGATGGCGATTCCGTAATATATGCGCTACCAAGAGGAGGTGTCGTGCTCGGATCAGAAATCGCCAATACGCTACATATTCCGCTTGACCTTGTGATTACCAGAAAAATTGGGCATCCATCCAATCCAGAATACGCCATCTGCGCAGTATCAGAGGACGGGGAATTGGTATGCAACGAAGTTGAGAAAGCGTTTGTTAATAAAGATTGGCTCAAGAACGCGGTGGCCAAGGAAGTAAAAGAGGCTGCCCGGCGCAGAGAGGTGTATTTACGCGGGATAAAACATATTCCAGCGACCAACATAACGGCTATAGTCGTCGATGACGGCGTTGCAACAGGACTAACTATAAAAGCGGCTCTTCAATCTTTGCGCAAGGAAAAACCCAAGAAACTTATGGTTGCAATCCCCGTAGCCCCACACGATACGTTAAACGAACTGCGTGGGAGCGCCGATGAGGTAGTAGTACTCGAAGATGCTAAAGATTATCTAGGCGCCGTCGGTGCATACTATGCCTATTTCCCTCAAGTAACCGACGAGGAGGTAATCAAACTTCTGACGAGGCTGTAGATGGAACGCGTTATGCCTTAGAATAGGTTTTTGGCTATCGAGTCCATTATTCCCACATTGACCTTACGTCCATAGGTGCCTAGTATGTACTAACCAGCAGAGGAGAAAAGTTGTACGTAGCACCTAAGACGAAGGGAGTCGTCCTCGATGCGATCCAGTACGGAGCGTTTCTCGTGTTGCCACACGTCAATGGCGACAAGGAGTTGGTCTTCCGACCCAAGGAACCCATCGTGAACGACTTTGACCACCTGGTAGTCAGGGGACAAGACACAAAGAATGGAGAGGAGATCGTCCTTGAGTTCCGATGGAGTCCCATCGGTAATCATGCCC
>MHIS01000001.1:8420-9620 GCA_001817635.1 Candidatus Colwellbacteria bacterium GWA2_46_10 | reverse complement strand
CGCACACAGACCACCAATAAGCCCCGCAATCAAGTGCAGACGGCTCGACCCCGCACTATGTACGCGGGGTTGAGCTTTTGTTGAGACGCAGCGACTTTTGTATAATATCCACGTGTACAACAAAGTATTGACTGTCTCTGTCCTATTTATACTTCTAGTTTTTGGAGGGCTTTTATTACTAAACCAAACCGCCAAGAGTCCTACCCAAAAAGATAGCGTCAGCGTGGTAGACCAAGGCAAGAATGATCTCATCAGAAATATCAATATAAAACCAGGCAATATCATAAAAAGCCCGCTAACCATAACGGGGGAGGCTAGGGGATACTGGTACTTCGAAGCCAGTTTCCCGGTAGTTTTGGTAGATTGGGATGGAAAGATAATCGCAGAGGGGATCGCTACTGCCCAAGATGAGTGGATGACAGAAGATTTTGTACCCTTTGAGGCCACTCTTGAATTCACTAAGCCAAGCTATGGAGAAAACGGAGCCTTGATCCTACAGAAAGATAACCCATCAGATCTTCCGGAACTTGACGACGCCCTGGAGATACCAATCAAGTTTTATTAAACCAACCTGTGAATAGAGGTCGTAGGAAATAATCTATTTTCTGATATAGTTAATATTCATGAGGGACGAAATTTTAGAAGAGTTCGTATCAAAGGAACCTAAGAGGTTTACTTTCAAGATAGGGCATCACTTAGCCTCATCTCTTTCTGGATTCATCGCTGGTGCGATCTTCGCAAGTGTAGTGTGGGTTGTCGCTATTTATATCTATCGTCTGTTATCTAACTAGGTTAGACGAACGCCTGTGGAGTTTTCCCTTCTTTTTGGATTTTCTCCAATACAAGTTTGGATCCATCTTTACGTACGGAAAGCAACTTTGTGCGTTTGCTGTTAGCGAGAGTATACACTCCTGGTTCTGGGTTTAACGCCCGCACCATACGTTCTATCTTTGAGGATTTTTCTTCATCACCCCCAAGAGCATCTTTTAAATCGTTCTCTTTTACCAAACCTGCTTCTGGTTCAAAAAAGTTAGTGACGGTAACCTCGTTTTCATCTTGAGGTACGGGCTTTATTTTTCCAGAAACAAACTCGGGGAGTGTTTCGGTAAGCAACTTCAAAGAAAGCTCTCCCAAAACTTTTATCAACTCTTCATAATTTCTATTTTCCACGTTCACCTTCCCCTGTATGAGTATCAAACC
>MHIS01000001.1:1054-8409 GCA_001817635.1 Candidatus Colwellbacteria bacterium GWA2_46_10 | reverse complement strand
CCTGATCTAGCATAAACAAAGTGGTGCCCGTTTCCAACTTTCCAGACAGAATAACCGACTGGATAGGGGAGGGACCTCTGAATTTTGGAAGAAGTGATGGATGTACGCCTATAATCCCCAACTTAAACCCATTAATTACCTTTAGGGGAATAATCTTCGCATAGGCTGCTACCACCGCAAAATCAGCCATTTCCGAGAGGGAAGGGGATAGAGCAACAAGATCTTTCTTAGTTTTAGGCTGAAATACCTTGATGCCCTCTTGCTCAGCGATCTGTTTGGTAATGGGAGGAGTGATAAGCTTTTTCCTGCCTACAGGCTTATCCGGATTGCAAACAACGGCCACCGGCGGCATATCAGCTTCAATCAGACCTCTTAGGATTATCCCCGCAAACTCAGGAGTGCCAAAAAATACATACTTCATTCTGTTTGTTCTCTTGACTGAAGTTTCTGGAATCTGCTCATACGATCTACGTATAGTTTCCCGTCAAGGTGATCTACTTCGTGTTGAAAGATCCGGGCCAACATATCCCAAGCCTTTATCTTTACCTCCTTTCCGCTGGCATTCTGTCCGGTAAGGAGAACAGTTGCGGGGCGTTTCACCACGCCATACTTACCCGGAATACTCAAGCACCCTTCTTCTATTTCTTCCTTTTCCCTAGAAGGTTTAGAAAGTTTTGGATTAAAGACGGCGTAGAACTTATCGTCCCACCTCGCCACAAATACCCGCTCACTCAAGCCGATTTGATTTCCCGCCAATCCGATACCGTCAGTCCCTTCCATAATTTTACGCATACGCGACACCAGAGCCCTCACTTCCTCCGGAGAATATCTGCCAAAGTCAAACTTCTGCGCCTTTTTGCGCAAAAACTTCTCCTCCTCTTTATTTCCCAGCTTTAGGATCTTTTCCATTTTTCAAAATGCCCATTTCACTAATGATCTTCATGAAATAGGCTCCTTTGTTCTCTATCCCTTCTCTCTCCGACACATCTTTGGCGATCTTCAATAGTGTATCAGCACTATAGCGCTTTGCGAGTTTCATATACAAAGCTTTGTGAGCCTCATCTCCTAGAGCTTCCGCTATCAAAAGCCCCATCAACTGATGTTCCGAATACACTTTAGATTCGCCGGAGCGGCGCTTGAGCTCTTCCATGTATGAATTCTCTTCCATACATACAGCATATCTTTTGCCTCTTAGGTTGAAAAGGCACCCGACTCCACGTTAGAATGCAGGGATATCAATGCCCTTAAAGCACATCAAAAGCAAGCTGAACAGGAACAGTATTTTTGCTCTCCTCATTCTTGGAGTAATTTTGGTAACTGCCCTCAGTGCCTACGGCCTCGGATATCAAGCGGGGACCGCTAAGCCCGTAAATATCAGCGTCGAAGAGCTCTCTAGCATAGAACAGCCCGCGGAATCCGAACCCAAGGCGGACTTTTCCATATTCTGGGAAGTATGGAACGAGCTCAAGGAAAAACACCCTGGTTTTGATACAGTTGATAAGAAAGATCTGGTGTACGGAGCTGTTAAAGGATTGACCGAAGCTCTGGGCGATCCCAACACTATTTTCTTCAAACCGGAAGATTCACAAAGATTCAGTGAAGATATCAGCGGCCACTTCACCGGTATAGGAATTGAAATTGACGTAAAAAATGGGCAGTTGGTTGTAATAGCCCCGTTAGCCGGATCTCCTGGAGAAAAAGCGGGTCTTCTTCCCGGGGATGCGATCGTAGCCATAGATGGAGAATCAACCTTAAACACCAGCATTGATGAAGCGGTTAAAAAGATCCGTGGACCCAGAGGAAGTAGCGTGGTTTTGACGATACGCAGCAACGGCCAGGCCGCGAACAAGGATGTGACTATTGTCCGTGACAATATTGAAGTGCCTTCAATTCAAAGCAAGATTATAGAAGATAACCTGCTCTACATCAGAATCTACAACTTCAGCGCCAACACCCCGATCCTTTTCTACAGCGAAATGTTCAAATACGCCTTTACCAAGATCAACGGTGTGGTTTTGGATCTGCGCAATAACCCCGGAGGGTTTTTGGACGTAGGGATAGACGCCGCTGGTTGGTTTATTGGCGAAGACAAATTGGTGGTGACCGAACTTTTCAGCTCCGGAGAAAAAGAAGAATTTTACTCATCCGGCTCGGGCATATTCGACAACATCCCTATGGTCGTTCTAGTCAACAAAGGATCAGCCTCTGCTTCAGAGATTCTCGCTGGAGCCATCAAGTTCCACCGAGGAGCCAAACTTGTCGGTACCCAGACTTTCGGCAAGGGAACCGTCCAACAGCTCGATTACTTAACTGGAGGTTCAAGTATCAAGGTAACCGTCGCCAACTGGCTTCTTCCGGACGGTAACCTCATAGAAGGGCTGGGCATAACGCCCGATGTAATCGTCGAGCAGGGCGAGGAAGATATTCTGGATGGGACAGACGCCCAACTGCAAAAAGCCACTCAAGTACTCAAAGAATCTCTCTAGATGCAAATACTCTTACTAGAAGACGTGAAGGGCCTAGGGAGACGCGGAGAGGTGAAAAACGCCTCTAATGGCTATGCGAGAAACTATCTAATCCCCAAAGGGCTGGCCAAAGCAGCTACACGAAAAGAGAGCCAAAGCGTTGAAAAACAAACCCAAGAGAAAAGTGCTAAGGATACGGAGCTTAGAAAAACATTAGAGGATCTAAGAAAGCGTACGGAAGAAAATCCTGTTCCTGTTTTGATAGAAGTAGGGAAGAGGGGAGAGATCTTTCATTCGGTGAAGGCCTCCGATATCCAAGAAGCTTTTAAACTCTACGACCCCACAATCGCCGGACAAGGGGAAGTGGAAATCAAAAAACCCATCAAAGGGATGGGGCGCCACACGATTTCTTTAAACTTGGGCGGGGGAGTAAGGGATACTTTTACGATAGAGATAAAACCACTCTCTATTTAGCACTCAGTATCTTCACTACCTTTATGGCACGCTTGTGTCCGTTGAACTTTACCTTGCTTCTAGATAAGAATTTGACTACACCCGCTACGGCAGCGTAGAGAGTATCATCTGCCCCTCTTCTTACACCCACTCCAGGGACGAATTGAGTACCTCTTTGGCGCACCAAAATCTCACCAGCTTTTACACCTTGGCCATCGTGGCGCTTAACGCCTAATCTTTTAGATGCTGAATCGCGAAGGTTCTTTGTTGAACCTCCTGCCTTTGTATGTGCCATTTATAACGCCCCTAGTATGGGTTAAAATATATTTGATGTCAATCAAAGAATGGTCAAAAAAGAAGGAGGTGCAAATCGCCGCTCTGGTCTTTCTGCTTGTGCTTTGCGCCTATGGAGTTGGATACATCATGGGAAATGATTCAAGCCGAGCACCAATTGTTATAGAAAAGGCTAATCCATAAACACAAAGGCTCGCCACATTGACGAGCCGTTCCACCGAATGGTGGTGAGGTACGCAGGTACAGGAAGAGCCAAGAAGCCCTCAAGGGTCTTCCTTACCATCCAGGGAGGATGCCGACACGACGAGGTCGGCTCTGGAGCACCATTGCGCGTACCCGATTCACCACCACGTCAGACGGTAGTCTCTCGGAGAAACACCCGTCCAACGTCCTTAAACCAAAGATCTGCACCGAGAGGGGCACCCGGGAGTCCCTCGCAGGGGGAGGAATCCCATTTCGGGACTCACGTCCGGGTGCCTCGCCTCTCGGTCCCGTCGACCAACCATGCGGCCGACCGTGGACTTCATTTATAACCAATATCTCTAGAAGATGTCAACGGATGGTTTAGGTCTTACTCATACCTCAAAGCCTCCGTGGGATGTTTCCTTGCGGCATTCCTGGCAGGATATATGCCGAAGATCAATCCCACAGCTCCTGTGACGCCGAGTCCCAAAAAGACAGCCGATATGGGGAAGGTGAATGTCCAGGTGCTAATTACTAGGTGAGAAAGTACGATCGATACCAAATATGCGAGTATTCCTCCTAAGATGATTCCCAATACCCCTCCGATCAGAGTTAACAGAACGGATTCAAGTAAGAACTGCTGCATTATGTCCTTGGAGGTTGCTCCTACCGCTTTGCGCAAGCCTATCTCTCTGGTGCGTTCGGTTATCGAAACAAGCATGATGTTCATTACCCCAACTCCTCCTACTACCAAAGCAATAGCCACCACGGAAGAGAGAAATGCCGTAAGTGCTCCAATAATGGTCTGAATTTGCTCTGCTAACCCTTGCTGAGTCACTACAAAGAAATCGTCTTTGTCCGGGTCATCTATGTTGTGAGCGTCTCTGAGGGTTACCTCCGCGTCGTGAACTACTCTATCCACATACTCAGGTCCAGAAGCTTTAAGAATGATTTCGTGGAAGTAATTGATACCTAATATATAAAGCTGTGCGGTGGAGTAGGGGACAACCACCAACTCATCTATGTTGAAAAATGCGACTTGCCCCTTGCTCTCAAATATTCCAACTATCCTGAACTTTCTATCCTTGATCTTGATAGATTTTCCTAGAGCATCGCTTTCCCCAAAGAGTTCCTCTTTGACCTTCTGGCCAATCACGGCGACGCTAGCCTTTTCTCTGATTTCTGCCTCACCAAAAAGTTCCCCTGTTTCTGGAAACACTTTGAAATTCTTTCCTATAAACTCAGCGGAGCTGCCCAGAATAGTTGGTTTATAAGTCTCTCCCTCGTAAGAAACACTTCCGGGCACTATAACCACGGGCGCAACCTCAATGACATCCGGCACATTGGTCTTCTGCCCTAAAAGGTCAGCTTCGCGCTCTCCGATAGAATCGTTAAATAGGGTATCCGCTATATCGGTTGGTCCACTAGGTTCTCTCCCTGGGCGTACCACTACGGTCTCCGCCCCCAAACCACCGATTTCACCCAAAATCAGCTTCTCCGCGCCTCGTCCGATAGCCATCATCATAATGATCGCCGTTATGCCGATAAGGATACCTAGAACGGTGAGCAAAGACCGAGATCTATTGATTTTTAACGATTTGAGGGCTATTTGGATTCCGTATTTTAGGCGCATGTTACTTTCTAATTAAATCTTTTTCTATTTTCCCATCTCTCATATGGATAACTCTTTTAGCATAGGCCGCTATGTCCTCTTCGTGGGTGATCAAAACTATCGTTTTCCCCATTTGGTTAAGTTTGGAAATTATCTCCATCAAAGCCCTCCCCGATTTACTATCCAAGTTACCCGTAGGCTCATCCGCGAATATGATCTCTGGATCGTTGACGAGCGCCCTCGCTATAGCCACTCTCTGCTTTTCTCCCCCTGATAGCTGGGCGGATTCGTGATGAATGCGAGAAGATAGGCCAACTGCCTCAACGGCCGCGTTAGCCTTGTCCTGCCATTCTTCCTCAGGCACGTCAGAATAGATAAGAGGCAGCTCGACATTCTCTAAGACGGTGGTGCGAGGGAGTAAATTGAACGCCTGGAAGACAAAACCGATTTCTTTGTTACGCACCTTAGCAATTTCCTCTTCACTATATTGATCCATACTTTTGCCATTGAATTGATAGGTGCCGCTAGTGTGTTTATCCAACATGCCAAGGATATGAAGCAAAGTTGATTTACCGGATCCAGAAGGACCCATAATAGCCACAAACTCACCCCTATCTATCTCCAAAGAAATGCCATCCAGGGCAACCGTATCCACACCATCATTGCCATATATTTTTTTAAGATCTTTGGCTTCTATCAGCTTCATTTTAGAGTAGGGGATTAGTCTCTAGAGAAAACAACCACTTGTTCTCCCTCTTCCAGGCCACTAGTTATTTCTATGTAACCGTCAAATCCCTTGAGACCAGTAGAAACTTCTTTCTCAACCATCTTCTTACCTTCAAATACTCTTACCAATGTTTTCCCATCCTTATCAAACACAGCTCTTTGGGGAATAGCCAGAACATTTTTACTCTCTCCGGTAACGATCTCTATATTAGCCGTCATGCCCGAACGGATACGTTCATCTACTTTCTTGAAGTGCAGGAGCGCTCTATACGTGGAAACTCCCTCGATTACGGTTTCCGCAGGATCCACAAAAACCAACTCTGCCACGAAATTCTCATTCGTACCGTATGCGTCCAGGGTAACGTTAGCTGTTTTGCCCACCGTCACCCTAGAGATATCCGCCTCGGCAACATACGCCTCTATTTCAAATTCAGCATCTGAAATCATGGAAACGATAGGGGAATTGCTAGATACAATTTCTCCAACCTCCGTATCAATCTTTGTAACGGTACCCGAGAAAGGAGCTTTCACGATGCTTTTGCCTATTTCAGCTAGAGCCGCATTCACTCTCGCTTGAGCTGCATTCACTCTTTCTTGCTGGAGTAGGGCACTGCGTAAGTAGTCGCTGCTACTGTCAGAAACCAAGGAAGCTACTTCTCCCAAGTAATCTTGTCTTGCGCTACGCAGATCAATCAAAGCGTCACTAACTAAATTACGAGCCGAAAACAAATTTATGCGCTGGGCGTCTACTTTTTCTTGGTAGCTTAGATCATTGGGATGATAATCGTTAAAAGCATCTGTGACATCATCGAGTAGATCCTGGGCGTCCAGTAGTGTTTCCTCTAGAGCGTCCGTAGTATCCAAAATATTGTCTTTAGTGATTGAATTTACCAAATCTCCCTGGGCGACTATGGCTTTGTCTACTTTAGTTTTTTTATAGCGGATATCTAACTTTTCATCGAGGGACAAACCAAGAGAAATAATAGTTCCAAAATCACTAGTAATCCCTATTTGCTTGCTCGATGCAGAACCTCTAAAAATTTCACTAAGCTTGTTCTCAATAGCGTCTTCCACGGATGTATGCGCATCCTGAAGCGTATTCACCAGATCGGTAAATGCGCTGCTTTCATCGAGCACGCTAGTCTCACGAATTTCTTCTAAGTTAAGTTTCTCTACCGCCAAGTTGGCTTGAGCTTCCTCCAGCCCGGCCCATAGATCTGAATTGTTAGTGATTACCAAAGTCTTACCGGCATTTACCTCATCGCCGACGCTAACTTCGATCTTTGCGATCTTTCCGCCACGCTCTAGGCCTAAATCTACCTTATCGGGAGAGTTAACCTTACCCGTTACATCTACCAAATTGACCACATCCCTACGGCCAACGGATTCAACATCGTAGTCGGCCAAGGTATTTCTGTTTCCCAGCGTAAATACCGTTAGTATGGCTACGGCAATCACTCCTAGCGAGAACCAAACTGGCCTTGTTTTAGCTAGGCTAACGATCTTTTGCAGGAGTACCTTTAACTGTTCTATTAGCTTATTCATTTGACAACCGTGCCCATTATATGGCTTCGGGAACTAGACCACAACCCCTAGCCAAGGTTAAAAGTATCGAGTGCTTA
>MHIS01000001.1:0-1039 GCA_001817635.1 Candidatus Colwellbacteria bacterium GWA2_46_10 | reverse complement strand
TAGCGTCCGTCAACACAGAGCCCCAGGTGGGTTTCTCCGTGGAGAATCTGCACCCACGAGTACCTGACCCTCAAGGCCATGTGTCCTTCTGCGGTCAGACGGTCCCGGTCGCCGAAGCTCGCGAACACAGAGGCGCCGTATCTCCGGAGAAACAAGAGGTCATCCCGAAGTTCGGTGTTGGCGAGCATGTTTTGGTACAGACCCACCAGTGGCCACCTCTTCCGACGCGACCCGATGTCCCAAAGGGTTTCGTGCAACGTTGCACGAATGAGTCCTCGTGTTGCGATCCGGGTCGAGAGGGGAACGCCCCCCTTCCACCACTTGATCGCGAGACGGTCAATCAGTCCCATCGGATGGAGAAACCTTCTCCGTAGTTCCTCGGGATCCATCTTCTCAACGACGCCGGCGAACGAACAGATCGCTTCCAAACCGACGAACCGATGGTTGAATTCGAGCAGGGCCCTCGCTTCCTTGGCTGCGATGTTCGCACCCATAGAGGCTCCTGCCAGAGCTATCTGGCGAGCACCTGCACGGATTACCCCCTCCATCGAGGCCTGTGCGAAGGACTTGAACGTCACGTCATGCCCTCCTAAATGGTCAACGGGATAGGTCGTCCCGCCGAATCCAGGAGGAGACGGCACGAAGATGCTCCATTCCGGAAACATCTTCTGGAATTGCCACATGATGTCCAATGCATTTGGGACTCCCCAATGGGCAACCCATCCCAACCTGACGACCACGGTCTTTTCCCGAAAGCGTCCATCAGCGGTGAGGTTCGTTGCCAACCCGCTGGTGATGAATCCATCTCGGTTCACAACCGAGTACCTGTAGCGCCGCACGATCAGCCGGTAGACGATTTCGAAGAGAACGTCGTAGGCGATGAGCACGCCCAGGGCAAACAGAGCGATGTTGATCACGGTGCCGAGCATTGCCGGCACCTCCTTTCTTATTCGTAAGTCAAGACTACAGAACTAAGTTGATAGAGTACAATAAACAGAGTAGTTAGTCAAGTACCCCGTAATGGTTCAATAGCTTGGAA